>CAUUAD010000045.1:0-12188 GCA_963542785.1 Rothia mucilaginosa | reverse complement strand
TCTACCACCCGGCAGGACGCCCCACGGTGTCACCTGCCGGGTATTTTTATGCCCAATTGTCGGTCTGTTCTGGGGTGTACCTGCGTGCTCGTGGGTTGGGCGTCAAAAAGTTTGGGCTAACGTCAAAAAGTATGGGCTGGCGTCGAAAGGCTTAGACGGACAACATCTTCATCCGCACCGACCCTGCCGGGACCATCAAACCCGACAAAGAAAAATCCACCGAGAAGATCGACGGCGTGGTGGCCACCATCATGGGTCTCGACCGCGCGATTAGATGCGGCAGCGGACCCGCCACTGAGAGCGTGCATGACAGAAGAAGCATATTTTTCATGTAATGTAAATTTACGTGTTACATCTGGCGAGACTCTCTGATAGACTGCTGAGTAGTGATGTAAGATACATCACTATGTGACGTGGGAATGCAATCACAACCGCAATTTCTGCTTGGAATTGGGGGCTAGCTGCTTCCACGATTGCAAGAGCTTTAGGGCCAGCATTTGTTGGTGGTTTTGGAAAAGCCCTTGGAGGTCCGGCAGTAATTGCCGCTGCGCTAGCTGTTGCAGCAGTGTCCTGCACTCTCACTCTTTAACCTGGGAGAGGTCCAATGCGTACGAAGAATATATTTACACTAGGATTTTTTCTCACTATTGTTCCGGTGTTCTGGGTGATTATCTCATTTGCCAGAGATTGGGAGTTCTTCGATCCAGTATCAATTCTAGGTGCAATTTTAGGAGGTCTTTTGGTCACTTTTGTAGCCAGAAGGACGCTTGAGAGTGATTCAAAGTTCCCTAAAGGACCTAGCAAGTAAAACATCGCTTAGAAGTTTCTAAGAGGAAGAACCGCGGTAGGTTTCTACCACCCGGCAGGACGCCCCACGGCGTCACCTGCCGGGTATTTTTATGCCCATTTGTCGGTCTGTATTGTCGGTCTGTTCTGGGGTGTACCGGCGTGCCCGAGGGTGCTCAGGTGACCGCATTGTAATGAGAACGTCATCAGAGAAGACGAAAACGCACCCTATGCCGTAGTATCGAAGGGTAGATATCGTTGTTCGGCGTTGATTGTTCATTCAACCTCATCGGCAACGTACGAGAGCAACCCAAAAGTCGCTTATAGGCGCACCACCGCTACGATGCGGTAGCTACTATGACGACCACTCAAGGACACACCATGGAAAACCAGATTCCCGCCCCCTCCTTCCCGGAGCAGAACAACGCAAACTCCCCGCAGCCGGTACCTGCAGGCGTAGCACCCGGAGCTCCCCTCGGCGCGGCACCCGCCGGCCCCGCCCTGGGCGTGGCACCCGCTAACGTGCGCGACCGCGACGACAGCTACCAGCGCATCCCGGACATCTACCGCGTGCCGGCTGAGCACCGCCGCCCCTACGGCGAGACCACCGGCGACTTCCGCGGCCCCGGCTACTTCTACTCCATCGGCGCGTTCGGTGCCTCCCTGGGCGCCCTGGCACTGACCCTCTACGCGTGGGTTCAGGTCGCGGCACTCCATTCTGAAGCAACGCTCAACTCCCGCGGTTACAGCTCCTCTGCGTATAGCTCCGGTCTGAGCCCCAACATCATGGTGATTGCTCTGCTGCTCGTGGGCCTGATTCCGGTCGGCGTTTCCATTTGGCTTGCCATCTACTCGGCGAAGGTGAACGCCGATCACACCACCAAGTACACCTCGAAGATGACGACCTTCAACATTCTGGCGTACATCATCTCGGGTCTGAGCCTGCTGGGTCTGCTCGGCACCCTCACGATGCTGTCCTAAAACTGGCAACGCTTGCTCTCATAGCGATACATAGCGAGGCGGCGGCTTTCCACTATCGGAAAGCCGCCGCCTCGCTATATTGTCACCGTCACCGGGGAGGGGAGTACAGACTAGGACCGGGGCGCGAGCGCCTCCAGCACCTGCTGCTGGACCGCCGCCGTATTACTTGCCACCAGGGACACCGGGTGCACACCGGCGGCTGAAACGCCCGCGTGCTCGGGCAGATCACCCTCCAGAGTGGAGGCGACGCCGCCAGCCTCACGAATCAGCGGCAGTAGCGCCGCCACCTCGTAGAAAGAGAGGGATGCGTCCACGAGGGTGTCTACGGCACCCTCAGCGAGCATACACGCCGCCCAGAACGAACCGTACGCACGGGAACGCCCCACTGAACTCAGAAGCTGTACAAGCTCGCCAGAGCGGTCCACAGCGCCTTTAGAGGCCGCCTTCCAGGAGGAGAGGTCGGTGTACGCGGCAGACAGCTGATCCAGCTGAGTCAGCGAAGACACCTCAAGACGAGTTGCCTGCGCCAAGGACTTACCCGTGTACGCGCCCGAACCGCGAGCAGCCCACCAGCGGCGACCCAGCGCGGGTGCAGACACCACACCCACCACCGGCTCACCCTGATCCAGCAGAGCAATCAGAGTCGCCCACACCGGCACGCCGCGGCGAAAATTATCCGGCTCAGCAATCGGCGCAATGACCCACTGGCGCGCCGCCTGACCGTTATAGCCAGCATGCGCACCGGCAATACCGTCACGAGTACGCACACGCGACAGCTGCGCGCGCAGAAGCTCCTCAACCTCCTGAGCCACATCCGAAGCGTAATCGGCAGGCTCCTGCACCTGCGGTTCTACGGGCTGCTGAGTAGCCTGCTGCCACGGAGCCAACGGCGCCGCAGCGGGTGCCGCCTCGGCGGGCTCTACCACCTCGGATGCGGGGGAGAAGACCGGGCGGTCACGAAAACGCATGGCGCTCACACGATCGACGCTATCGGCAAGAATATGCGCAAGACGCAAATCGTCGGTGTACTGCTGGGGATGGCTCATAGTAATGCTCTTCTTCAGTATTCGGTGATGTAGTCAGCAAAAATGTGTGTGTAGTGCTGTGTGCAGTGCAGGGGAGAGAACCTAGACGAGAGCGCCCAGTTCCTTCTCCGAATCGCCCTCTTCAGGAGTCAACAGCAGCAGCTTACGCAAGGACTCCAAGCGGGCGGGACCGCTCTCACCGGCGTGACCGGCAGCAACGTACGCCTCCAGACCGCACTCGGGAGCCTGCGCCGCGTGAGTACACGCCTTCGGGCAATCCGCCGCACCGGGCGCCAGGTCCACGAACGCCTCCACAACGGTCTCCGGCGGCACATGCGCCAGACCGAAAGAACGAATACCCGGAGTATCAATAATCCAGGTGCCCGGCTCCATCGGCTCCCCATTCGCATTCACCGGACGCAACGCCAACGCCGACGAGGAGGTGTGGCGGCCACGACCCGTCACCGCGTTCACATGACCGGTCGCACGCTCGGAGCCGGTCAGCGCATTCACCAGGGTCGACTTACCCACACCCGAATGGCCCAGAAGCACCGACACCTGACCCAACAGCTCCTGCAGAAGCTCCTGAACCGGTGCCGACTCCAAACCGGCAGCGCCCTCCTGACTCGGTGCCAAACCATCCGAAGACGAGGACAGCACAATCTTCAAACCGCTCGCCGCATAGTAATCCAGCAGGTTCTGCGGGTACCGCACATCGGTCTTCGTAATGCACAGGATCGGCTCAATCCCGGCATCAAACGCAGCCACCACGGCACGATCGATGAAGCCGGTGCGCGGCTCCGGGTTCGCCGCAGCAACCACAATCACCAGCTGCTGAGCATTCGCCACGACCACGCGCTCCGACGGGTCGGTGTCATCGGCGCTACGGCGCAGAATCGAGGTGCGCTCGCCCAGACGCACAATGCGTGCCAGGGTATCCTTCGCACCGGAGGTGTCACCCACCAGGTCCACAAAGTCGCCGGTCACAATCGCGGTGCGGCGCAGCTCCTTAGCACGCGCCGCAATAAGGGTACGCTCCTTCTCGGTACCCTCATCGACGACGACCGACCAGCGGCCGCGGTCCACCGTAATGACCCTGCCACGAATCGCTTCTTTGAAGGTCGGGCGGTCCTTCGTGCGGGGGCGGGAGCCCTTCTTGTTTGGGCGCACGCGCACATCCGACTCATCCCATTCGGAGAAATCGCGCACGTTCATGCGGGAAGAACCCATTTAGAAGACCTCCTGGTCGGCGGTAACGTCAGAGGTGGAAGCGCCGGTCTGCCATTGCGCCAGCATGTCCTCCCACATTGCGGTAAATTCGGGCATGGTCTTAGCCACGGTGGCTACGTTCTGCACCACCACATTGGGGCGGCGCAAACCAATAATCGCCGCGAAGGTTGCCATGCGGTGATCATCGTAGGTGCGCGCCAGAACCGGCCCAGTCTCAGCGGTAGCGGGGATGGGCGCCTCAATCACCAGCGAATCGGCGGTGTCGTGGGCGGCACCTCCCAGCCGGTTAATCTCAGCGGCGAGCGCTGCGAGGCGGTCCGTCTCATGACCGCGCAGATGCGCAATACCGGTCAGCTCCACGCGGCCCTTCACGAAAGCGCAGGCAGCCGCCATGGTCGGCGCCAACTCACCACCGGCAGACAGGTCAAAGGAGAAGTCGCCCTCGGGAAGCTGCGCCGGACCGGTCACGGTCAGACGGCCCTCAGCGTAGCGAACCTGCGCACCCAGCGCAGGCAGAAACTCACGCCACATATCGCCCACCTGGGTCGTACCCGCCGAAGAATCAGCCGCGGGTGCCGGCCAGTGAGGAATAGTCACCGACTCACCAGTGACCACGGCAGCGGCAAGGAACGGACCGGCATTCGACAGGTCCGGCTCAATGGTCATCTCAAAGCCGGGGAAAGAACCGGGGTGAACCGTCCAACGGTACTCGCCGCTCTCTGCTTCGTTGCCTTGGCTCGGGTAGTGCTCCTGCACCCGAATACCCATCTGGCGTAGCGCCTCCACGGTCATCTGAATGTGCGGGATGGACGGCACCGAAGAGCCCTCGTGCACCAGCACCAAGCCTTGCGGCAGGCGAGGTGCCATCAGCAACAGAGCCGAAACGAACTGGGACGACGTAGAAGCATCAATACGAACCACGGGCGCCTCAGAGACACCCTCAGCGGAAGCCAGACCGGGGGAGCGTAGCACGAAGGGCAGAGCGTTCTCGCCCTGCTCACAATCCACCTGCACACCCAGCTGACGCAGACCCTCCAGAACCGGGCCCATCGGACGCTGACGGGCGTGCGGGTCACCATCAAAGGCGAACTCACCCGGCAGAAGCGCCGCCAGGGCGGGGACAAAACGCATCACGGTACCGGCAAGACCGCACTCAATCGACACGGTGCGCGACTGAGCGGAATCGGACTGAGCCTGTGCGGAATGCGCTTCCACAAAGCTCAAGGGAGTGACCTTAACATCCGGACCGAACGGCGAATCGGTCGGCACCAGCTCAATACCCGCACCCAGCTGACGCAGCGCCTCAATCATCAGCGCCGAATCGCGCGAATGCAACGGCGCACGCAAATACGAGGGGGAATCAGCCAGAGCAGCAAGCAACAGATAACGGTTCGTGAGCGACTTAGAACCCGGAATATGCACCAGCGCGTTCTTGCCAACGGCTTCGCTGGAGGCGGGTGCCAGGGGAGCGGGCCAATCACCGGGGGAAAGCTGCACTGCTGCGTCGCTCATACATCCTCTTCTGGTTCAAATCATGGGGAGGGCGCAGACTCAGAGACGCTGCGCCGGTTGACGTCTACCCCTATTCTACCGGTTGAGGGTTTGCGAGCCGCTGAGGGCTCCAGCGATGAGATGGGCAGCGCGAGCCAGGCAACACGGACCAGACAGCGCGAACTAAAACAATACGCGTGAAGGCGGTGCACCGTTATTGGTGCACCGCCTTCACTCATCATCAGATGTCTATACCCCCAGCGGGGCAAGAGCTTGAGGTAGCTTAGAGGTTAGCCTCGGCGCAGAACTTCTGCACATCCTGCAGCAGACGCGCCTTTAGCTGCTTGGGCGCCTGCTGAGCGCACGAAGAACGCATCTTCTCACGAATCATCAGCTCAAAGTCCTTCACATCCGCGCATTCGGGGCAGGCATCCAGATGCGCCTGAACCGTGCGCAGCTGCTCGGGGCTCAGCTCCCTATCGAGGAATTCGTAGAGGCGCTTGAGGGTCGCCGAGCAGGGCTGGCCGCCGCAATCCTCCAGCGGCTCAGAAGCCGCGGATGCTTCGGGGACAGAAGAATTCTTGTCTGTGGTTGACATCGGGGTTCCTTTCACACGGAAGGTATAAAGCGTTAGGGGAGTCTAGCCTCAACCTGATGGGGGCTAGCTCACGTGTAGAAGAGCGAAGCTAAGAATCCGCAGGCGCCTCGGAACGAGAGTCCGCCGGCGGGGACTTTACGCCCTTGGCCGCCTTAGCGCCCTTGGTAGCCTTTGCCGGCTGCCCCTTCGCGCTCGCCTTTGCTACGGCTTTCGCCTCAGCCTTCGCTTCTACCTTTGCGATGGTCGACGGGCGCAGACCGTTCTCACGCGCATAATCGAGCAGCTTCTCACGCAGAATACGGCGGCCACGATGCAGACGAGACATCACCGTGCCCAGAGGGATATCCAGAATCTCCGCAATATCCTTGTACGCGAAACCCTCCACATCGGAGTAGTACACCACCATGCGGAAATCCTCAGACAGCTCATTCAGAGCCTCACGAACCTCCGTATTCGGCAGGGCACTCAGCGCCTCCGCCTCGGCAGAACGCAGACCCACCGCATCATGTTCACCGGCCTGAGCCAGCTGCCAATCCTCCACCGTCTCACCCTGAGACTGCTGCGGCTCACGCTGACGCTTACGGTACAAATTGATGTACGTATTCGTCAGGATGCGGTACAGCCACGCCTTCAGGTTCGTACCCTCGGTGAACTGGTGGTACGAAGCAAAAGCCTTCATGTAGGTTTCCTGCACCAAGTCTTCAGCATCGGCAGAGTTGCGGCTCATCCGCAGGGCGGCAGCGTAGAGCTGATCCACATACTGCATAGCGTCCGCGGTAAAGCGTTCGCGCAGCTCGCGGGTATCCGCTGCGGTGTTGGTTTCAGCCATGTTTCTCCTCTACAGGAACGCGCCGGGCGTTCACTTCCATAACGTAGAATTCTTCTCTTTATTCCGCAGAATGCGCACAAACATCTGCGGGTAAAGCAAAACCCCGGGTCCGAATAATATCCGAAACGCCGGGGTTTTAAAGTGTATGCAAGATACCTTATGCGTTGGGGCGCTTACCGTGGTTTGCGCCGCCCTTACGACGGTCCTTGCGCTTACGACCGCGCTTGCTCATCAGAGCCTCCTTATAGTGTTCATGGATGCACGCCCCACCTTCGCGGTGCGCGCTCCCTATTACCTGCCCTAGCAGAGGCGGTCACCGAAAACCGGTGGTCCACGCTATAAGGGCAACGCCGTCTATTTTTTCATAGAAACGGCATGATTGCATCTTGGAACCGGGATATGAGCTAAAAAACACGAACTTTCTTCGCATCAACTCACACACCCAGTCGGGGGAGCAGGCTCTTAGCCGTGCTCAGGAATGTTCAGCCAGTTGTACCAGCCGCGGTGCAGAACCAGCCACGCCATCAGACCGTAACCGGACTGACCCGGACGACCATCATTCGCAGCAAGATCGTTGCGCCACTGCTCGTGGTGAAGCAACGGGTTGAACGTATCCACGTACACGTGGTTACGGCGAGTCACCACATCCGCGTACGCAGCCGACAGGTCAGCGATACGGCGGTTACGTTCAGCGTCCAGGGTCGGCGGCGGACCAACGACCAGAACCTTAATGTTGTTCTGCGACGCCATGTCCACAATGTTCGCCAGGTTCAAACGCGAACGGGCACTGGTCAGACCCAAATCAATGTCAAAGGTCGACGGAGCAATAATGAGGCGGTTATCAGCACCGGGAACGAAGCGGCGGCGCGCCTCCTCGAACCAGCGTGCATTCAGCTGCTCGCTACCTTCATTGGGTGCGGCAAGGTTATATGCCGCAATGGATGCAGTGGTCTGCGGGGTGCGCGCCATAACGCGGCCAAACCAGCCGAGAGTACGGGGGTCGCCAACACCGGCGAGCAGGTCATCACCGACTGCCACAATTCGAATATTGCGTTGCTCCACGGAATTCTTTCTTCTGCAGTATGCGCCCGCCGTGAGAGGCGGCAAGGCACGTGAGTAATAGTCTTTATATCTAGGATAAGCGCTTACCGGCCTCTTTTCGAACTTAATACCCTATCCAGCAAGTATCCGAGACTAAAAAACCCGTTTTCCCATCAGAAACATCTGACGGGAAGACGGGTTTTGAACAGCTAAAACCTTTAGCTGTAGAAGACCTTAGCCTTCGAAGACCTGCTTGAGCAGAGCCTCATTCTCAGCATTGTGCAGCTTACCGGTACCAGCAGCCGGGGAAGCAGCTGCGGGGCGGGAAGCAAGACGCACGCGGCGGTCCAGCAACGGCAGCAGGTTCACCGCCATGAACGGCCACTGACCCTGGTTAGCAGGCTCGTCCTGAGCCCACACAACGTCGGTAGCGTTCGAGTACAGAGCCAGCTGCTCCTTGATCTCCTGCTCGGGCAGCGGGTACAGCTGCTCCACCGAGACAATAGCGGTCTTGGTGTCGCCGCGGCGCTCGCGCTCCGCCTCCAGATCGTAGTAGAGACGACCGGACACGAAGACCAGACGCTCAACCTGAGCCGGGTTGATACCCGAACGATCGCCAATCACCGGCTGGAACGAACCCTCGGTGAAGTCCTCGATGGAGGATGCAGCAGCCTTCAGACGCAGCAGCTGCTTGGGGCTAATCACCACGAGCGGCTTGTACGGACGGTGCTGAGCGTGGCGACGCAGCAGGTGGAAGTGCGAAGCCGGGGTCGAGGGGCACGCAACAGTCATGTTGTTCTCCGCGCACAGCTGCAGGTAACGCTCAACACGAGCCGAGGAGTGGTCAGGACCCTGACCCTCGTAGCCGTGAGGAAGCAGCATAACCAGCGAGGAGCGCTGGCCCCACTTCTGCTCGGAGGAGGACACGAACTCGTCAATGATGGTCTGAGCACCGTTCGCGAAGTCACCGAACTGAGCCTCCCACACCACGAGCGAGTCGGGGCGCTCTACCGAGTAGCCGTACTCGAAGCCGAGAACGCCGTACTCAGAGAGGAAGGAATTGTAGATACGGAACTTGCCCTGGTTCTCAGAGAGGTTCTCCAGCGGCGACCACTCTTCATCCGTGAGGTGGTCGTGCAGAACAGCGTGACGCTGAACGAAGGTACCGCGCTGAACATCCTGACCGCTCATACGAACGTCGGTGCCCTCCATCAGCAGCGAACCGAAGGCGAGCAGTTCACCCATACCCCAGTTCACGTGACCGGAACGGCCCATCTCGACACGCTGATCCATGAGCTTCTTCAGCTTCTTGTGGATGGTGAAGCCCTCAGGAGCCTTACCGAACGCATCAGCGATGTGCTGGAAAGTCTCCAGCGAGATAGCGGTCTTACCACCGTGAACAACCTCGATGTTCTGCTGGGATGCGGGCAGTTCCAGACCGGAAACGTGCGCGCCAGCAGGAGCCGGTGCCGAAGACTGAGTCTCAACGAAGATAGCGTCCAGCTTCGAGTGGTACGAATCCAGAACTTCGTCTGCCTCTTCCTGAGAGACATCGCCACGACCGACCAGGTCCTGAGCGTACAGGGTGCGGGTCGAGGGCAGGACGTCAATATCCTGGTACATCTTCGGCTGGGTCATCGACGGATCATCAGCCTCGTTGTGACCGCGGCGGCGGTAGCAAATCAGGTCAATAACCGCGTCACGGTTGAAACGCTCACGGTACTCGAATGCCAGGCGTGCGGCGCGAACCACTGCGTCCGGATCATCAGCGTTGACGTGGAAGACCGGAGCCTTGGTCATACGCGCAATGTCGGAGGCGTGGGTTGCGGTGCGGCCATCGTTCGGCAGGGTGGTGAAGCCAATCTGGTTGTTCACCACAACGTGCACGGTACCGCCGGTGGTATACGCCTTCAGGCCAGCCATCTGCAGGGTCTCCATGACGATGCCCTGGCCAGCGAACGCTGCGTCACCGTGAATCAGGATCGGCAGGACCGGGTAACCCTCAACGCCCTGCTCGCGGTAGACGTCCTGCTTAGCGCGGACGATGCCCTCGAGCACGGTGTTTGCAGCTTCAAGGTGCGAGGGGTTAGCAGCCACGTATACCTGGGTCTGCTTACCGGAATCGGAGGTGAAGACACCCTCGGTGCCGAGGTGGTACTTCACGTCACCGGAGCCACCCTCGTAGGGTGCTGCGGTGCCGGAGAACTCACGGAAAATCTGAGCGTAAGACTTGCCAGCAATGTTGGTCAGCACGTTCAGGCGACCGCGGTGTGCCATACCAATGGCAACACCCTTCAGGTCCTTGTTAGCGGCCTTGTCCAGAACAGCGTCCAGCAGCGGAATCAGGGACTCGCCGCCCTCCAGGGAGAAGCGCTTCTGACCCAGGTACTTGGTCTGCAGGAAGTTCTCGAATGCCTCAGCCTCAACCAGCTTGGAGAGAACACGCAGCTGCTCCTCACGGGTGGGCTTAGCAACGCCGCGCTCCAGACGCTCCTGGAACCATGCGCGAACCTCGGGGTCCTCAGAGTACATGTACTCAACAGACAGGGAACCGGAGTATGCCTCGTGCAGGCGCTCCAGGATGGTGCGCAGCGGCAGACGCTCGGAACCGCCGAAGCCACCGGTCGGGTAGACACGGTCCAGATCCCACAGGGTCAGGCCGTAGTTCTCCAGCTTCAGGTCCGGGTGCGAACGCATCTTGTAACCAACGGGGTTGGTTGCTGCGGTCAGGTGGCCGTGCACACGGTACGCGTGAATCAGCTGCTGGATACGTGCAACCTTAGAGATTTCGTGAGCGTCATCGACGTGGTTGTCGCGTGCCCAACGAACCGGCTCGAAAGGAACCTTCAGGTCGCGGAAGATTGCGTCGTAGAAGTCGTCGCCGCCGAGCAGGTAGTGCTCAACCAGCTTCAGGAACTCACCGGAACCTGCGCCCTGAATGACACGGTGGTCGTAGGTGCTGGTCAGGGTGATGATCTTGGACAGGCCCTGCTGGGTGATGAGATTCTCAGACAGGCCGCGGAACTCAGCCGGGTACTCCAGAGCACCCACACCGATAATAGCTGCCTGGCCCTTGGAGAGGCGGGGCACCGAGTGGACGGTACCAATACCACCGGGGTTGGTCAGCGAAACAGTGGTGCCGCGGAAGTCCTCAATGGTCAGCGCGCCGTTACGGCCACGCTTAACGATGTCGTTATAAGCCTCCCAGAACTCACGGAAGCTCAGCTGCTCAGCAGCCTTGAGGTTCGGAACGACCAGGTTACGGGAACCATCGGGGCGGGGCAGGTCAATAGCCAGACCAAAGTTCACGTGTGCGTTGTGGATTGCAACGGGCTTGCCCTTCTCATCCACACCGTAGGTCACGTTCATCGAAGGCATAGCAGCCACTGCGCGAATCACTGCGTAACCGATGATGTGGGTGAAGGAGACCTTGCCGCCACGGGTGCTTGCCAGGTACTTGTTGATAGCAGCACGGTTCTCAATGAGCAGCTTTGCGGGGACCGCACGAACGGTGGTTGCGGTGGGGACAGTCAGCGACTCTTCCATGGTCGTGACGACTGCCTTAGCAGGGCCGCGGAGGGGGACAATCTTGTCTTCAGCAGGTTCCACAGTTTCAGCCTTCTTGGTAGCAGCGGGAGGGGTGGGGGCAGCAGGCGCAGCCGCAGGCTTCGGTGCCGCGGGAGCGGGAGTTGCTACGGGAGCCGCGGGGGCAGCAGCGGGTGCGGCAGGGGCCGCAGCAGGAGCTGCACTAGCGGTACCGGCGCCTCCCAGCGCCTTATCGATGGTCTCAAAAATGGGCCACCATGAAGGATCCACGAGGTTCTTGTCCTTCTGGTAACGCTCGTACTGTTCTTCAACGAACCATTCGTTACCGGCAAATTCCTCAGGCACCAGATGTTCTGGCAGATTTGGCACGTTAAACGCCTCTTCCAATTAGTGTGAATTTATCCGTCGCGTCCGGGACTCTCCCCGGCATAGACGACCCGCGTCTTCGAGGGGCGAATCATCACGCTGAGCATGTGCGCATCGCCTTTGGTGGCCGTATGTGCGGGGTGTGCACCGTACAAACCTGCCTAGCGTGCCGTGAACGTCGGGGTTCATCCGCTTGCATGGCGGCACACTCATGCTCCTATGTATAAGTGTAAAGAGAAGCACGGTGAACTTTCCAGCTCATCGCGCTATATCCGCAATGCAATTTTTCACTCTT
>CAUUAD010000044.1:0-12255 GCA_963542785.1 Rothia mucilaginosa | reverse complement strand
TTCCCGGGAGGTTCATAGTGCGGGGCTACTGCCTTTCCGAAAGGATTTTATTATGTCCAAGATTGATCAGGCGATTGCATGGATGGAGCAGCGTAAGGGCAAGGTGACCTATTCGATGAATTATCGAACTGGCCCGCATTCTTACGATTGCTCTTCGGCTGTCTATTCGGCTCTGCATGAGGCGGGACTTCTCCCGAAGAGTACGGGACTTGGTAGTACAGAGTCTCTGTTTAACGATTTGGAGAAGTACGGTTGGACTCAGGTTCGACCGGATGCATCGGGTAATTACCCGGCACGACGTGGCGACGTGTTTATTTGGGGTAAGCGTGGACAGAGTTATGGTGCTGCCGGTCATACTGGCATTTTCTATGATGACCACGACACGATTATTCATTGCAATGCTGGCCACAATGGTATTTCTATTAATCCGCACGACACGATTTGGGGCTATAACGGCTCTCCTGCGATTACGATCTACCGCCCTCCGGTAGAAGTGAATGAGGAAGATATTATTTATCGTGCTACCAAGAACGCAATGAATGCAATTTTTGATGAGCCTTTTGTTCGCCAGGGCGACCTCGCTAAAGCTCGCTATGGCAATGCCACTGTCGGCTTGCGCGGTGTCATCCATTGGTTTGATACTTCTATGATCCGCCTGGAGACCAGTCTGAAGGAGCTGGAGAATGCAATTCGAGCTCTCTAATGCATAGAGCCTCATAGATATATAACTATCAAAACTTGTTTTGGGTAGGGTCTATGGACCCTACCCAAAACAAGTTAAATTCCCATATATAACACACTCAACTATCAGCATATTTTCACTTAGTGAATTATTTGAGTAAAAATAAACTTTTATGAGTTGAATTTCAATTAAATACAAAAAATATTTATTAAATGTTACCCCCCCATGATGAATATTAAAGACTAATTTACGTCTTTTATAAACATCGGATTAATCTTCTGCTAGGTTTTGATTCCAAGGAGGACTCATGAAGTACCCATCTCGGCTATGCAAAGGATGCCACGAGCCGACAGACACATATCGCACTGGTTGCCGCACATGCCAAGCGCGGCATAGGGCGATACGCCTCCACAAGAATCCCCGCATATCATCAGGGCAACCTATTTGTCCTAGATGTTGGAGAACCGCTGGCATCTCTCTTCCAGCCTGTAGTATCCAACCTGAAAATTACGGACAACGCATCGCAATAGAGAATCAGTGGAATCCCATCTATTCCATCTGCCGTGCATGTATCCACGCGCCAGAAGGTACCGTTCCTCTTGATTCACCGCGGGTCTATCTTCCTGTCAATCCTAGAGCTCGACGAACTTCAAAGCAGCGAATTTACCCTTCGCGAGCAAATCCGGTTCTTTTTCTTCCGCTTTCTCATTGCACGCGTTGCGAGAAGCCAATAGATGCGGATTCTCGACATGCCGGGCATCCTTTGTGCCGCAAGCACTACCGGCAACTGAAGCGACAGAATGCGCACCAGGATACTGAAGCTCCAATCGGCAAGAAGAGCGGACAGGATGAATGGGCCGTTCATGATGCTGGTTTAGCATCATTCCTACACGCACGGAGAAAACGCCTGTCACATGCTTCAACTTCGCTGCCAAGAAGCAGAAGCAGGGCAACTCTTTGTAGAGCCAACACTATGGTTCACACACCTTCCGCACTGTAGCGGATATCAATAATTCACTCATTTAGCAGAGAGGCTACATCATATGGCTACCATTTCGTCTGGCGAGCAACTGCAGCAGCATCTAATCGCTCTAACCGTGGGCACGCCAGTGAAGGACGCAGACCGTCAATGTCTGCACCGCGCAAAGTTCCGTATTCCACGCCACCAGGCATTATTGGACGAGTTGGCAGATTATGTCGCCGGTGGTTCACGTACCGGAGGAGCATCTAGCGCCAGCCGCTTTGGATGTCGCATACCTATTTCTGCTAATGCGTTAGAAGTTCAAGAGTCTATTCGTTCCGTTGTTATGCCCTCATTCCCAGGTGCGCCACTGAAAAATCAGGTTTCTGCGTGGATTCGCAATCACCTACATCAGGAGCTTCATGATGAGGCGTTGGCAACAACGACCAGTTGGATTCGGGCCATTGTTGCGTTGCGCCATCCCAGTCATGATTTGCAGGGATTTTGTCCTAACTGCGGGGAGCAGGAAGTCATGAAAACAAGCTGCGACGGTTCAACATCAATACGCCGATCCGCACTGTATTACACCACTGAAAGGGCATCTTGTCGTTCTTGCTCTGCTGTGTGGGAAGGGCTAGAAAGCATGAAGGCCCTAGCCCTGCTACTTCATAGCCAGGACTAATATCGTCCCCATTAAACTTCTGCCTGTGAAAATAGGTAACCGTTCCAGTAGGATTACATCATTTTCCCGGGCAGATAAAACTACCGCATGAAGCTGTTATTTCACTGCTGTAGTTCACCCCGTCGGGTTTATCCCGGCGGGGTTTTCTGTTAAACCGCGGCTATAATAGCCGCCCAACCGCCAAGGAGATTATCATGGCACCTATTTCTGAAGCATCCGCCTACCGCGCAGCGCATCGAGCTCTAACCGATGTGTACAACGAGCCCTTTGTTCGAGAAGGTAATCTTGCGGTTGCTAAATTTGGCAACGCTACTGTCAACACTCGAACCGTTGTGGAATGGTTCGATCATCAGATGATTCTCATTGCTAAGCGTATTGAAGATATCGAGAAGCTCGCAAAGTCAAAGCGCCATGCTTAGACACCGTCCAGGATGGCGTAAGCAACTATACGCGGTTATTCCGGCTACCACTGCCGTCCTGCAGACATACGGAATCCTTACGCAGGAGCAGGCAAGTGTGTGGGCTGGTCTCGCGATAGCCCTCTGGGGTTTGTGGATGGCTTGGGCTAACACCGACCATACTCGCAAGCCCCACAATACTACGCATATTCCTCCCCACCAGTAGGTCCGTCATATATCGTGGGGGCGGTGGAACATATTTCGATTCCCCACCGCCCCCACCGTATGATGTACCTGTATAAGTTCCAGCAGCCGCATTCCGAAGAGGTACTATGCCGTCACCCCGCACCAGCATTATCATGCCGGTCTATAACACCGCAAACACTGTAGTTCGGGCTATCGACTCCGTACTCTCTCAAACCGACCCGGACTTTGAACTCATCATCATCAACGATCAAAGCCCGGATGATTCTCACCGGGTAATTCAGGAGTACCTCCAGAAGCTCCAGGACTCACGCATCTCGTACCACGTCAACGAAAAGAATCTTGGGCTGGCCGGCGCACGCAATGTCGGAATCAGCCACGCAAACGGTGAATGGCTCGCCTACCTCGACTCTGATGATGCGTACAAACCTAATTTCCTTGAAACTATGCACGCCGCCGCAACCGATGACGTTGATATCGTTGGTTGTGCCCACGACATCTACTACCCAGACGGATCAACCCAGTACCGCCTCATGGGTGAGGCCGGTACCTTTAGCGGTGATGACGCGCTGGCACGGGTTCTTAGCAGTCGCATCGCGCCCTTCGCATGGGACAAAATTTTCCGTCGTGCCCCTCTCAAAGATATCCGATTCCCTCTCTTTAACCGAGTGGAAGACGCCGGATACAGCATTGCAGCCTGTACCGTAGCCCGCGCACTGAAGGTTATCCCCGATTCCCTCAACCTCTACTCTGTGAACCCCGAATCTATCACTTGGGGTTCAACTCCTCCCTTCGAAGATTTAGTCGCCTTCATGGATTACGTGGATGCAACGGTAGGCTTCCCCCACGTTAGTAGGAAGGTCCAGTCCGCCCTCGCGATTTCGCGCATCATTAATTTTGTCAATAGCGGCAATAGCGTTCTACGTCAGAACCCTTCAGGCGGTCAGGAATTCCTACGTCAATGCCGTCAAGAAATCACGCCCCGCACCCTGTATTTGGCGATTTCCTCCGGGTCTGTTTTTGGGATTGCGGGAGCACTCTTCAAGTACCTACCCGCAATCTATTACCCCATTTATCGGGCCTATATTAAACGCACCTACGGAATGTAATACTCGTTCTCTTATCGTTCTCTCAAAAGGTCTTAGCTCTTGATGACTTCTGTCCCCCGCACTAGCGTTATCATGCCGGTCTACAACACCGCCTCCACCGTCATTGCGGCGATTAAGTCGGTGCTGGCGCAGACCGACCCCAATTTTGAGCTTCTGGTCATGATTGACGGCTCCCCAGATAATTCGGCGCAACTGATTGCCGAGTATCTGCAGCAGAACCCGGATGAGCGCGTGCGCGTGTTCAATAACCCCAAGAATCAGGGCCTGTCCGCGATGCGTAACCAGGGCCTGGATGAGGCACGCGGCGAGTGGGTGACTTTCCCTGATTCCGATGATTACCTCTACCCCACCTTCCTGGAGCGTCTTCACCACCACGCGGAGCGTACTGGCTCACAGGTAGTCAATTGCGCCCACAACATGGTGGCGACCGACGGTTCAACCACCCAGCGCCTGAAGGGTGCCCCCGGCACGCTGACCGGTCAGGAGGCGGCGTTCGCCCTGCTCAAGGACCAGCTGTCTCCTTACGCCTGGGATAAGATCATTCGCCGTGAACTATTTGAGGACGTCCGATACCCCCAGATTGAACGAGCAGAGGATGAGTGCGCGCTGTTGGATTGCTACCTGCGAGCGCAGAGCGTGACCGTCATCAATGAGCCGCTGTACGCTTACGCTGTGAGTGCGGGAAGCCTGACGTGGAGCCGTATTACTCCCCTGGATGAGACGCGCCGCCTGCTGGAGTATTTTGAGAAGTCTCTGCAACGCACGAGCACGTATCATCTGTCTGCCGGTCAGGAGGCGCTGACGATTGCCCGGGTTATTGCGTACCTGAATAACGCGCAGCAGGCGCTGATTGTGGGCGGTGAAAGCGCGCCGGCTGTGCTGGCGGGTTGCCGTACCGGTTTTACGGTGAGCGATGCGCTGCTTGCGTTGCGCATCCGCCCGGTGTTTGGTGCGGCGGGTCTGCTGTTGAAGACCAGCACGGCGCTGTACCGCGTGCTGTACGGCGCGTACGTGAAGCGGGTCTATAACCTCTAATCCCAGACACTTTGACGTTAGGCGTTAGTCATATATCTGCTGGAACAAAGCACGGGGATTCTCCCCCTCGGTTTTATCTCTGCGCTAACCCAACGCTACACTCACATTGCATATTCATCCACATATCCCCTAGAAACTTATGGCACATACAGCACCGGAGTATCCGTCCCTCTATTCCGCCGTTTTTGAGCGGCCAAATTCTCTCAACTTCATTCGCCTAGTCCTCGCGACCTTTGTGATTTTCTCCCACACGCCCTACATTGTGGCGGGTGTAAAGGTTGATGAAAACCCCCTGTGGAAAGAGTTCTATGTCTTTGGCGATTTTGCAGTCAATGCATTCTTCGCCATCTCGGGATTTTTAATTGCGCACAGCGCCTACCGGAGTTCCGCGGGATCATATCTGGTGAAGCGTATCTTGCGTATTTTCCCCGGTTACTGGGTCTCCATCCTTTTCGTAATTTTCATTGGTGGAACGCTCTCCGTCCTCACAGGCCACGCCCCCATGGGTTGGGACATCCCCAACGCCATCTTATACTTCCGCAACAATTGGGATCTCTCCCAGTTGCAGTACGGACTCTTTAACGGACCGGCCGACGTGCCGTTTACCTCCCCTTCATGGAACGGTTCAGCATGGACGCTAGAATACGAGTTCTTCTGCTACCTTTTACTTCTCCCCATCTTCTACCTTCCGTTCATTCGCCGGCACCTAAAGGTTTTTATTCCTCTCGCTTACCTTGTGAGCCTCAGCTACTACGTACTCATTCAGGTACTTGGCTACGATTGGATGACCTGGGCGCTGGGCCTCGACCCTAGAAACCTCAAGGCTTCAGCACGCCTCTACCCCTTCTTTTTTGCCGGGGCTCTACTCTACCTCGTGAGCCGCCGTATCACGCTCCGTCCGGTAATCACTCCGCTCCTGGCTACAATTTGTACTCTCGCCGGGTTCTACTTCACCTGGCTCGTTCCTCACGCCAACATTATGCAGTGGACTCAGATTGTTTTGGCCTTCGGAATTATTGCCCTGGGCACCTGTCTTAACGTTCCTCTGGGGCAAACCAACGATATCTCTTACGGCGTGTATATCTACGCCTGGCCGGTACAACAGATTCTTGTACTCCTGGGAAGCGTTTCCCTCGGAATCTCAGTTAATATCATCCTCGACGCCATCATCACCTTCGGCCTAGCATGGCTTTCTTGGACCTTTGTTGAGAAGCGGGCCATGGCTCTCGGCCGTAACCCTTTGGTTTCGGGTAAGAAGCCTACAGTCCAGTCTGCAACCTAGCCGCTACGCAGAGAATGCCCCTCCGCTGAATGTCAGCCGAGGGGCATTCTTAATGCAGGATTATCCTTTGGGGGCGGTGACAGATACACCCACCATGTGCACCACGAAGCCGCAGACCGGGCCAACCGCCAGCGCCACGATAGCGCGCGGTACCAGCGACGCGGGGACCAGGAACGCCAAGCTCAAGGTCACCGCCGCGGCAACCACCCAACCGGCGAGGTAGATGCGGTGCTGGTTCACCGCGAGCGCCATATTGCCCGAGAGGGTCATGAGCGCCAGCAGTGCCGAGGCGAAGACCAGTGCACCCAGGGTGATGCCGGAGGCTGCCGCCTCGTACGCGGACTCTGCACCTGCGGTAGGCGGGTAAATCAGGCGGAACAGCAGCGGACCCACCAGGTACGCCGCCAACGCGCCCATAGCGCCCACAGCCACCACTGCGGCGGCAGGCTTAATGAACGCCGCTACGGGGCGGTGGCGCTGCTTCAAGAAGGCAGAAACCGCCACACCCTGGAACGCCTGCAGGGGAATCATAATCGGCGAACGGGTAATGGAAATCGCCAGGATCAGGGTACCCAGCACGACCGGTTCGCTCTCCGCGGCGCCGCTCGCTTTCAGCACGTTGGGGAAGCCCATCATCAGCACCGCCGCAGCGGCAGAGGACAGGAACGACCAGAGAATATTGGTCGTCAGTCGGCGCGCGGGCACATCGGCGCGGGCAACCCACAGGCGGCGACCCGAAACGGTCACGAGCGCCAGGATGAGCCACAGACCCATCGGCACGACGGTTGCCACCTCAAGGCCGGCAAGGGAAGGAATCATGAGCGCAGCCGCAAGCATGAGGATGAGGCGCCCGGCAGATTCCAGACCGCCCACCGCCGCGAAAAGGTACCAGCGGTCCTCACCGGCGGTCACACCGCTCATAGTCGCCTGCAGGGCGTAGAGGAACACGCCCACCGCCATAACGGTCACGCCCACCGCCGCCGAATGCGGAATCTGCTGGCCCTCCCACAGAGGGGAGCTCACCAACACCAACGCACCAGCGATAGCACCCAGAGCCGCGGTCACCGTAACCACGCGAGCGCCCTGCGGCGCGGAACCCTCAGCAGATGCAGCCCCGCCGGATGCAGCCCTGTTAGCTAAAGCCCTGTCAGCTACAGCGCGGGTGCGTGCCGTACCCACCGCGCGCGTAATTTCCGGCTGAATACCCGTGATAATACCCGTCACAGTGAAAAGCGCCGCCCAGAACAGCAGGAACTCCGTCAGCTCCGAACCGTTCAGGGCACGCTGAGCAATCATGGTCACCAACAGCGTGGAGACCGCCGCCAACAGGGACGAACCCAAAAGCGCCAGGGACTGGTAGCGGGTGACCGTACCCGAAGACTGGACCTCCCGAGAGGGGTGTTCCTCCACCCCGCTCTTATCGGGGTGCTGTACCGACTCGCTCACCGCGTCCTCCTCATTCCTAGCCGCCAATATAGCCGCCAACACAAACCATCATTACATACGCAGATGCGCCGCACATCCACCGCAGGATGTACGACGCACCGCACACAAATATAGGTTTACTTCACCACATGCTCGGCAAGGTTCTTAACACCCTGCCACTTCTTCGCCAGGGCTGCCTTCGGCAGCAGAGTCAGAGCGTGAGCACGCGAGGAGAAACGGATACGGGCCACGCGGGCAGCCTTCGTCCAACCCAGGGCAGTCATCTCATCAGCAATGGTGTTCATGTAGCGGCGCTCCTCATCAAAGCGGGTACCCTCCAGGGCACGCCAGGACGAGTCAGAACCACCGTGACGGCGGTACATGAACGCAACCTGCGGATCGTAGTACAGGGAGCCGCCACGCATCGTAATGTCGAGGATCAGCGCCATATCCTGCACAACGTTCAGGCCCTCACGGAAGCCGGTGCCCACAATAGCGTCCTTACGCCAGCCCAGGGACGGGAAGTAGAACCACGCGCCGCGCAGCAGGGAGGTAGCCAGCTCCTCACCCTGCAGAACAGCCTCACCCTTGGGACGGTAGAACGCCTTAGTCTGCTCCACCAGAGTGTTCGACAGGCCGTTGTTCTCATCAATCACGACCACGCCGGGCTGGAAAATGGATGCCTCAGGGTGCTTCGCCGCCGAATCCACCAGCCACTGCACATAGTTGGGGAGCATGACATCATCAGCACCCATGACGGTGACCAGGTCATTCTCTACGAAGGTCAGGCACTTGCGGTAATTACCGTTCGCGCCCAAGTTCTTCTCGTTACGCATGTAGGTGATGCGCTCATCCTTCAGCGACTCGAACCAGCCGGGAATCGAATCATCCGGGTAGCCGTCATCAACAACAATCATGCGCCAGTCCGGGTTGGTCTGACCGACCACAGACAGCACAGCCTGCTTCATCATGGCGACGTCGCCGTAGTAGGGGAACAGAATATCAACGGTCATGAGGTATTACTCCAAGCTCAAACGTGTAGAAACGTATAAAAATCAGGGGCTTTAGGGCTTCTTCTGCTCTCGCTCCGTAGCGCGGGAAGCGCCCTGCGGCTGACGCTGAAGAGCCTTCATAATCGCAACTTCTTCAGCGAGGGTACGCATATCATCCGTAATCTTCGAGATAGCCAGAGTCAAATGCAGGCTGATACCCATCAGCATAATAATCGCCAGTAGGAACAGCAGGTTGACCGGGGTCTCAATACCCACCAGACGCGAGAGGGCATCCAAAAGCTTCGGGAAAAGCGCCAACACAATCATGATGACGCCAACGATAAGCCACAGTGCGGCGTACTTTTCCTTCATCTTCTGGTTGCGTACCTGCGCCAGAACGAGAACCTCCATCACCACCACGACGAGAAGGAAGAAAATATTTGCACTCATTTACTTAGACCCCACATTCGTTTTCTGGCGAGTCATCGACATGCCAAACGAGAAGAAAGAACGAACCAGGTACACCGCAGACTTCCACGGGCTTGAAGAAGGAGTACCGCCCTGACGCTCACGCATCTCAACCGGCACCTGTTTTACAGTCAAGCCAGAACGAATCGCCATCACGCAGGCGTCGATACAGTCACCCAGATACTCAGCAGGTAGATGCTCGCAATACTGCTCAATCGCCTTGCGGTCTGCCGCACGGAAGCCGGAGGTGGCGTCGGTGAACTTCTCGCCTGAAATCATCGTAAACATACGGGCCAGAACCACCATCGCCCACTTACGCGGACCTGACACCTTATAGTTCGTCGCCTCAGCAAAGCGGGAACCAATCGAAATGTTGACATCCTCCAGGCCAGCAAGCACAGTGCGGATACCCTTCGGGTCATGCTGGCCATCAGCATCAACCTGAATCGCGCAATCATATCCGGCTTGGCGAGCATACTTGTAACCGGTGCGCAAAGCGCCACCGATACCCATGTTGTAGGGAAGATCAATCACGAAAGCGCCGGTAGCGCGCGCAATCTCAGAGGTGCGGTCGGTGGACCCATCATTGACGACTACCAGGTCGACCTCAGGCATCATGCGGAAAAGTTCTTCAATTGTGTCCCCAATAACTTCCTCTTCATTCCACGCGGGCATAATGATGAGGGGCCGAGGGGTCTGCGTAAAAGTCTCTGATTCCATGCGGTGCTATCTCTTGTGTGTATGGCATACGGAAGTTAGTATGCGCACAAAGGCATACCGGTTTTACATCTTATCAGCACTCTCTTAACGACGCTCGAAGTAGCACCGCGGGGGTGGCCTAGTCTCCATGCCACCCCCGCGATACTTCAGGCAACCCAAAAGTGCCAGATACTAGTTATTATCGCAAGCGCTAATGCGATACAGCGTCATCGGACCCGAGGAGTACACCGGGGTCAGAACGTCCGTGCCAATGGCAGCCACGAGGCCGTCGTAGTTTTTCTGTGCGTCTGGGCCGAAGTTCAACTGGTTCTCCAGGTGAACGTACCAGTGGGCCTTGTACTTGTTCACCTCGCGGCACACCTCCGGATTTGTACGAGCGTCCTTGAGGTTGTGCATAATTGCCGAGTACTTGGGTGAGGTCTCAAACTCGAAGTGGTATCCCGTCAGGTGACGATCTGCCAGCGCGTAAATATAGGCGCTACCGTCCCAGGGGTTGTTCACGATCACATCGCCCTTCGGCACGATCTTCGGGATCTCGTTAATGACGTTCATCTCGTCCTGATTCAGCACCACAGAGGTCGGGGTCACTCGGTATTCCTGCGATACCGCCAGAGTTGTCTCCTGCACCGAAGGAACACGCGAAGAAAGACCAGCAACTACCAGTACCAGAACCATCGCAACGCCCATGCCGACGGTCGCAACCTTCAATCGTGCCGGGCGCGGCGCGCGGCGCGCAACCCAGGTAAGCAGACCTTCCACGAAGCCGCCCAAGCCGATACCAGCCAGAATCACCGAGGGGAATACCACCAGCGCCGCCAAGCGGAAATGATCCGTGTACCAGGGAGCAACCATCAACAAGCGGAACTCGCCGCGCGGCACCGAGGCGGACACAATCCATAGGTAACCAATCAGCACCCAGCTGGCAATCAGCCACAGGTTGCGGTGCTTGTACAGCAGGTACCCCGCGCCCCACAGGGCCAGGAAACCGGCCAGATACGAGGGATTGAACGTATCTCTCAACTGATTGGCGTTCTCCAGGCCCAAGAAGAGGAACTGGTAGAGCGCCTCACCTTCGGTGAGCATAGGCTCCCACGTGTTGCTGGCAGATGCGCCAGGACGCAGGAACCACCAGGCGCCCACACACCCAAGAATTACCAGCCCGAGTAGAGCGGATCTCACCCACTTCTGGCGAGAGGCCAGCTCGCGCGAGCGCACTACCCACGCCACCCCGGCCAGCACCAGCGGCAGAGCAAAGACCACAGCAGACACCACCGCGTTCGGATGCACAAGCGCTAGACCCGCGACACCCACCAGGGCGGCAAGACACAGGGAAAGCAGAGCTGCGTACTCGCCGCGCACCATCACCTGCACCAGGCATACCATGAGTGCCACAAATGATGGCACCAGAGCGTAACCCAGCAGATTCGGGAAGAGCACACCCCAACGCAGGAGGAGACCGGGAAACGCTGCAAAACCACAGGTCAGCGCAGGGATTGCCAACGCCTGCAGGCGACGCAGCTTCGGGATGCTCAGGCTTAGCGCCACCAGCGAGCAGGGCCACAAAATGCCGGCAGCCAGTAACACGGTCACGATGGTGGCAGTCGCAATGCTCGTACCCATAGTGCTATAAATCAGGGACACAAAATCATGCCAACCCGCCGGGTAAAATGCCGGTTGCTGGTCTGCCGCAGATACCGCGCCCAGGGTCAGGCTCGACGCGTCACCGTGCTCCTGAATCCATCGGATTGCATTCATATGGAATGAGTTATCCAGGCTCTGCGAGAACGCCTCAGGCCCGTAGACCATGTCCTCGGTCATGTGCAACACCAGGAATCCGCCTAAAACAGCACCCACCACCGGCCACGCCACAGGAACATCGTTACCCGGCCACTCTGCGGAGGTCAGAGCGGGCCAGCGGCGACCCACTAGCCACATCAGGCCCGCTGCCGTAGCCACCAACACGACCGCGACCACTACGAAGGAAATCAGGTTCCACGCAATCCCGATCTTACCCAGCACAATTGCCGAGACGGCAATCAGGGCAAAGGACAGGAGCGGAGAGAGGAAGACGCGCAGACGTGCGGGAACACGCAACGCCCAGCCCATTGCATAGCCGGGGCCAAAAGCCAACACGACCGCAAAAAGTAGCAGCGGAATAGTTGCCAACCAGCTCATTAACCCTCTTCTCCCCACAGTTCACGCACCCGAAAACCCCTCAAATACGGGGCGCGGTGCGCTTTCGCGTACCAAGCAAGGATACCCTAGAGCCCTCATCACCCCCGCGAAACCCCGCGGAA
>CAUUAD010000043.1:0-12278 GCA_963542785.1 Rothia mucilaginosa | reverse complement strand
GATAACGACGAGGATCTCAAGGGTAGCTTCCTCAACGCTGGTCAGTTCCAGATTATCGTCGGCCCCGGCGACGTCAACGAGGTGCACAAGCACCTGATTGCCGCTGGCGCACCCGAGGCTTCCAAGGATGACCTCAAGAGCATCGCCGCGAAGCAGGGTAACCTTGTCTCCCGCTTCATCAAGACCATTGCCGACATCTTCGTGCCGCTGATCCCGGTGCTGGTCGGTGGCGGTATGCTGATGGCGCTCAATAGCCTCCTGACCTCTAAGGGTATTTTCGGTCCTCAGGCTGTTATTGAACTTTTCCCCGAATGGGCTGACTTCGCAGACATTGTCAACCTGCTCTCCGCTGCTCCCTTCGCCTTCCTGCCCGTGCTGGTCGGCTTCTCCGCCACCAAGGTCTTCGGCGGTAACCCCTACCTGGGTCTGACCATGGGTGCCGCAATGGTCTCCCCTGCACTGATGAACGGCTACAACGTCGCAGCATCCCTGGCAGGTGCCGAGGGGACCGACCCGATGAAGTACTGGAACCTCTTCGGTCTGCAGGTTCAGCAGGCGGGCTACCAGGGCACCGTGCTGCCCATCATGCTGGTTGCCTTCATCCTCTCCCACATTGAGAAGTTCTTCCACAAGGTCCTCAAGGGTACCATCGACTTCATCTTCACCCCGACCCTCACCATCCTTATTACCGGCTTCCTGACCTTCCTGCTGGTTGGTCCGCCAATGTTCCAGCTGGGTACCTGGTTGGGTGAAGGTATTAACTGGCTCTACACCGTTGCTGGCCCGCTGGGTGGTCTGATTTTCGGTACCTTCTACGCATTCATCGTGATGACCGGTATGCACCAGGCATTCCCGCCCATCGAGATGAGCCTGTGGGCAACCGGCGGTTCCTTCATCTTCGTCGTTGCCTCCATGTCTAACGTGGCTCAGGGTGCTGCCGCAGCCGGTGTCGCACTGACCACCAAGAACAAGAAGATCAAGGGTATTGCTTCGGCAGCCGCACCCTCCGCATTCCTGGGCATTACCGAGCCCGCAATGTTCGGTGTGAACCTGGCTCTGCGCTGGCCCTTCTACATCGCAATCGTTTCCGCGGGTATTGGTTCGATGGTTACCTCTATTCTTGGAATTAAGGCGGGTAAGCTGGGCGCTGCTGGTTACCTTGGCTTCCCCTCGATTGAAGCAACCGTCGGTGCAGGTATTCCGGGCTTCTTGGGCTGCCTCGTCCTGACCACCGTCATCGCCTTCGTTGCCTCCTTCATCTGGGGCAAGAAGGTCGAGGCTGGCAACACTGAGGCTGCTGAGGCACCTGCTGTTGCTCCTGCTACCCCCGCTCCTGCTGCCGCTGCGGCTCCCGCAGCTGCTACTTCTGAGGCTGAAGCTGGCGAGAGCGTTGAGATCGGCTCCCACATGGTCGGTTCCGTGGTTCTGCTGGCTGACGTCAAGGACCCCACCTTCTCCTCCGGCGCACTGGGTGCAGGCACCGCAGTGGAGCCCACCGAAGGTAAGCTCTACGCACCGGCTGACGGCAAGATTACCGTCGCATTCCCCACCGGTCACGCATACGGTCTGCGCACCGAGGACGGCCTGGATTTGCTGATGCACATCGGCATGGACACCGTTGAGCTCGACGGCAAGCACTTCGAGCCCAAGGTTGCTAAGGGTGACACCGTCAAGCGCGGCGACGTCATCGCTGAGTTCGATATTCCCGCCATTAAGGCTGCCGGTTACCCGCTGGCAACCCCCATGGTGATTACCAACGCCAAGAAGGCGGCTGCTTCGGTTGAAGATGTTCAGGCTTCGGGCGCATCGGTGACCAGCGCAGATTCGCTGCTGAAGGTTGCACTGAAGGCAAAGGCTAACGCATAGTCTGCACTCTTAATGAGTAGATAACCTCAACGTGATGTACACCCCGTACCGCTCTTCCTAGAGCTGGTGCGAGGTGTACATTTTTTCTTGCAAAAGCGTGAAAAATAGTCATGAATAAATATGCGCAAAAATTATGCATAATAGTGCAATATTGGTCGATGCACATTTAGTGCATGACTGTGAAAAATGTATTGATAAGGCATGATTTATTGGCCAGGAGTGAATAATCCAGCTAATATTTATGTATACTTTCAAGCTTTTGTAAAGGGTGAATATGACCTTAGCTTCCTATACTGTCCGCACCGCCGAGCCTCATGAATATGCTGACGCGCTCGAAGTGCTGATTGCCGCATTCGACGGTGACCCTGCCATGATGGCAATCATCGCGGGCGGTAGCCGCCGACAGGAGCTCGCCAAACTCCGCGCCATTATGACCCTGCAGGTCTACGGCAACTTCCAGGATCGCGGACGTATCGACATCGCCATCGACGAATCCACTGGAAAGATTGTGGGTGTTTGCCTCTGGAGCACCCCCGAATCTCACGAGGGATCTTTCCTCAACGAGCTCAAGCAGGTGGGTGCCTACTACAAGGCTCTCGGCTGTAAAACCCTGATGCGAGCCATCACGATGGAGCTGCATCTGCTCAAGTACCGCCCCGCCTACAAGCACTGGTACCTCTTCAATATCGGTGTTCTCGAAGAGTACCGCGGTCGCGGCATCGGCTCGAAGCTACTTGACTACGGCACCGAACGCATCGGCGACTACCCCGCCTACCTTGAAGCCTCGACCTACGACAGTGCTCGCCTCTACGAGCGCCGCGGATTCCTCTCCCTTGGACCGCTCCACGGAGTCTTCTCTGGAGCACACGCCGTCGGCATGGTTTACCCCGGTACCGGCCCCACCGAAATTGTGCAGCGCAACTCCTAAAACTTCCGGGCGCTAATACAAACCGATAAATATATAAACGAAAGCCGCCCCACCGTGAGCACTCGCACGGTGGGGCGGTTTTTATGTTTCTATAATTCTTGAATAATCTTATTGCAGCTCGTCCGGGGCAGAGGTATCAGGCTGAATTTGGTCCAACGCTGGAATAGTGCGCACCGTAGTCCCCAAATGAAGCTCAACGGGGAGTACATCAGCTGCCTGCGTAATCGGAGGAACCTGATCGGCGGGGGAATCCTGCTGCTGTAGCTCAATCAACTCCAGCAGTCGCTGAACGGCACGCTCCGCAATACCCTCAATCGGCTGAACCACCGTCGCAAGCTCCGGCATGAGCAACTGAACACTCTGAGTGCCGTCGTAGCCAATCACCTGGAAATCCTCGGGAACACGGATTCCACGCGCACGCGCCCAGCCCAGGGCGAGAGCGGCGTAATTATCGTTCGAGGCGAAGACTGCCTCCACTGGCTCGGGGCTCTCCGCACGCTCATCCAGATAGCGGTAGAGCACCTCACGCTTGATGCCCAGTGAAGGGCGGAAGCCCAGCTCCACGAACTCCGGCACTAGATTAGCCTCAAGCATTGCCTCACGGTAGCCGCGCTGACGCTCATTGTGTTCACCCAGGGTCGAAGTCACGTGCACAATACTCAGCGCGCCCGTGGCGATCAGATGCTCCGTGGCGGCGCGAGCGCCTCCGTAGTTGTCGGAGCGAATATTCGGGTAGAAACCGCTTTCAAGGCGGTCTACGGTCACCAGGGGAACCTGGGTGTGCGGAATGTTCACCAGTGCATCGGAGTGGGCGCCGCTAATGATGCCGTCTACCTGATTGGAGAAGAGCATCTCCAGGTAGCGCTTCTCTTGTTCGGGGTGGTCATCGCTATTGCAGAGAATGACCCGGTAGCCTGCTTCGGCAAGGTAGCTTTCGAGGCGGTACACCATCTCCCCGTAGAAGGGGTTTGCGACCGTGGGGAAGATGAGGCCCACCATCTGCGAGCGCTGGCCCTGCAGGCTGCGGGCGATGGCGTTGGGTCGGTAACCGAGCTCACGCATTGCTTCGTGGACCTTGGTGCGAGTGCTTTCGCTCAGGTAGCCGCGGTTGTTGAGCACGCGGGAGACCGTGGTGGGGGAGACTCCCGCCAGGGCCGCAACATCGCTGAGTTTGGGCTTAGCCACGGAGGCTCCCTTCGGTATGCTAAACGATTGACATATCTCTCTACTATACCCTCTCCACGGAATCTACCTGAGCCCGGAAAACATGAAAAAGCGCTTTTCTACTGTTCCTTCCACCCCACCGGTTGACAACCCCGGTCTACAGTACCGGAATGATCTGCACCCGAGCTCCCACCTCATGGGAAGAACCGCAGACCGAAGAATCATCCAACACCGCACAATGAGTAGCCGCTGCCAACGACGACAACATATGCGACGCCGACTTCGGTAGAGGATACGCTACACCATCACGGACCGACACCGGCAACAGACGAACCCCCGCCGGCTTACGCAAAGTATCAACCGGCTCACCCAAAACAGCCGAATCCAGCTCCGGTAGGGGCATATCCCTCATACCAGCCAAAAGCGGCGGCAAATACGAATACAAAGCCGTGTACGCTGCCAAAGGATTACCCGGCAGACCCAACACAAAACGCTCACGACCAGAATTCGGGCCCGTCTCCGGAACCGGCAAACGCGCAGCCAATGCCGGATGCCCCGGACGCACATCCACCGACTCAAACAGGTACGTCGCACCCATATCGTTGAGCACCTTACGCACCAAATCAACACCCGAAGTGCTCGACCCGCCCGTAAACACCAGCACACGAGCCGTAGATGTAGACAAGAACGTGCGGAACTCAGACTCAACATCCGCCAGGCGAATTGACGGGCGCGCCTCGCAGCCAGCAGAAATAATCGCATGCTCCATAAAGCCGCCAAACGCATCACGCACCTGACCAGGCGCAGGCACACCAAAGGTAATGACCTCATTACCCGTAAACGCGCAACGCACCGGAATCGGGGCGTACACCGGCAACTCATCAAAACCATTCATGCCCAAAAACGCCGCCATACGCGCAGAAATACGGTCACCGTGGCGCGCCAACAACTCGCCACGCTCCAGCTCAACACCAGCATGGCGAATATCAGCACCCGGCGCCGGAGGCTCAAAACCCTCCGCCATATCCAGGTAATGAATACTGGACTGAGTCTCCAAATGAGCAGCTACACCAGGGCGAGACGAAGCCTCCGCACCCTCATACAGGCGCGAATGCTCCTCGCGCACAATCGCCTCAGCGCCCTCAGGGAGCAAACCACCCGTCAAAATCGGGGTCGCCTCACCCGGAGCAATCGGCACCGTCAGACGGTGAATATTAGCGCGAGAATCCTCCGGATACGCCGGAGTCACCAGACGCCACGGAGGTGCACCCGCCACAGCGTAACCGTCCATCGCCGAGGAGCTATAGTGGGGCACCGGCATCATCGAATAAACATCATCCGCCAAATAGTGGTCAATTGTCGCCAGCAGCGGCAAAGACTCCGTCTTCACATGGTGTGCAATCTCCAGGCCCTGCTCATGCAAAATCTGGCGGGCCTGCTGCCACGAAACAGAAGGAATATGGTGAGACATCGTACCTCGTAAAAGTGTGTGCGGGACGCGCAACAGCGCGCGAGCTCAAAAACGCTACATGTACACGGCATCTAAAGCCAAGACTTATCACCTAGGGTACTCGTAGTCAGGCCCTAATATCACACTGCGGTAGCTCAGCTACTAATAGCTTGACCAAAGCGACGTCGTATAACCCAGCGCCTGCGCCTGCTCCCACGTATCAACATCGGCGGTATCAGCGGCAGACATCTGAACCGCAGTAGGGTTCAGACGACGCAAAAAAGAACGAACAGAAGCGTTGGTGGTGCCGGCCGAAAAGACCGAACGGATCGCATCAAAACGGTAAATACCCACCAGCGGCTGATAGATACCCTCAGAAACACCCCAGAAACCTGCAGATGATTCAGCACCCTCAAATGATTCAGAATCAGTAGGGGAGAAGCCCGCCGTGCGCTCAGCACTTTGCGCCGCAGTAATCAGCTGTTGAACCGCCGGGGCAATACGCGGAGTATCCACACCCAAAATCAGGCACCAGTCGGGCACAGGAATCTGCGAGCGCTCGCAATCGGCCGCAATGCACTCCAAACCGGCATAAATCGCCGCGGCAGGACCCGAAAACGGCGGATCCTCACGAGTACGCAACACCCCCGACGGCAAGGGTAGGCTCTCAGGACCCACCACCACGCGCGGGGATGCGGCGGCCACCGCCTCCAGAGCACAATCCAGCAGAGTATTCGTACCATCAGACAGGGACGCCTTCGGCACGTGGTTCAGGCGGCGAGAAGCACCTCCGGCAACAACGACCGCGGCGCACGAAAAATCGCCCTCAGCGGGAAGTACAGAACCGGGTATCTTATCCGCCCGCATTATCCACCCGCAAAGGGAGGCAGAACGTCCACACGGTCGGCATCCTGCAGAGGTGCCTGCGCATCCGAGCGGGCACCATTGACCAGGAACGAGCACTGCTCCATCACCTGCGCAAGAGTCAGACCCGACGGGGTCGTACCCTCCAAGCTCTGACCCAGATGCTCAACGAGCGCGCCAAGAGTTGCCGACGGTAACTCAGCCAAAGGTACCGACAGCTGCGTGGTACCCGCCGCAGAACGTGCGGCAGCGAAAAAATGAACCTGCATCATGCTCCTCAATCCTAAGTCAGGGGATAGCCGAAAGCCAGGGGCGTCAGGTGCCAGTAAAAGACCTTGTCCCACGCATATCTGACTGTACGTTCGGCTAATAAATAGGGTAGCTTCTTAGCCACCAATAGCGCTCATCGAGCGGCTCGCCTTCGCGAACTCCTCAATATCGAAGTCAGCGTCTTCCTTACCGTGCGCACGCGGCTTAAACCACATGCCCTCACGCCAACGCAGCGCCAACTGCTGATCGTCGGCGCCGGAACGCAGAAGCTGCATCAGGTCAGTCTCGGTATCGGAGAACAGGCAGGAGCGAATCTTGCCGTCCGCCGTCAGACGGGTGCGGGTGCATGCATTGCAGAACGACTCCGTCACCGAGGCGATAATGCCCACCCGGCCCAGCGACTCGGTGCCGCCGGTCGGGAAGCCCGCCTCATCCAGGACAGTACCGAGCGGGTACACCTCCCACAGCTGAGCGGGGGAGTCACCGCGAGCCTCAGATACCGAACCCAGAACGTACTCAGCCGACAGCTTCTCGCGAATCTCAGCGGCAGTAATCGTGCCCTCGCGGGTCCAACGGTTATCGGCATCCAGCGGCATCTGCTCAATGAAACGCAGCTGATAGCCGCCCGCCAAGGCCCAGCGCAGAAGCTCCGGAGCCTGATCATCATTCAGACCCGGCATCAGCACAGCATTAATCTTGATCGGCCACAGGCCAGCCTCCGCTGCACCATCGATGCCCTTGAGCACGGCGTCGAGCTTATCGCGGCGGGTCAGCTCGGCAAAGGTCTCACGGCAAATCGTATCCAGAGAAACATTGATGCGGGTCAGACCAGCCTCCGCCAGCGCGGCGGCACGCTTCTCCAAACCAATACCGTTCGTCGTAATAGCAAGCGGAACATCCGGATGCGCCTGGTGGATGCGGGAAATAATATCCACCAAATCGGCGCGCACCAGCGGCTCGCCACCGGTAAAGCGGATCTCCTCAACGCCCAGCTCAGTAATCGCAATATCGGCAAGGCGCGCAATCTCCTCGGCGGAGAGCAGATTCTCCTTCGGGAGCCACTGCAAACCATCCGCCGGCATGCAATAAATGCAACGAAGATTACATTTATCGGTCAGCGAGATACGAAGATCAGTCGCCACACGACCCCAACGGTCCAAGAGCGGACCGCTATTCGTAATATTCGGGAGCTTACGCTGTACATTTACGCCATTCTCAGATTTTTGGGGTGTCACAAAAGCAGCCCCGTTACCCTCCGCAGAAGATAAGGTGCTTAACGTTGGGCCCGCAATGAGCTCAGAAGAGGTCGAATTTGCCGTGTACGCCATGTAAAACCTATGTGGAAAATTTGCATATTTCAGGTGACAATATGATTATTCCATGTTCCGGCGCCCCTTACATAGTGTGTGAAGGGTAAGTTACAACTGCGCCACCGCAGACTACCGTGACAGCGCAACAACACGTGTACAAGCTAGGGAAGTACACAAAACGTCATACAGAGCCCACACATGGACGCACCTCACCACCGCAAGAGTACGAAACCATCAAGGAAACAAATTTCATGAAGACCCCCCTCGCAGCCCTCAGCGCGCTCGCCGCCGCAACCCTCGCTCTCACCGGATGCGGCGCACCCCAGAGCTCCTCCTCATCTTCCTCCTCGTCTGCGGCAAGCAGTCAGGCAGCCTCCGGCAAGATCGAAGTCTTCGCCGCAGCCTCCCTGAACAACGCCGGCGCAGACCTCGAAAAGGCATACGAAGCCGCCAACCCCGGCGTGGACGTCACCTTCGTCTACGAAGGCTCCGCAAAGCTCGTCAACCAGATCGAGCAGGGCGCAACCCCCGACCTGCTCATCACCGCAGACACCAAGAACATGGACAAGGCAAAGAAACTCGACCAGTTCTCCGGCTCCGAAACCAACGTTCTGGTCACCAATAAGCTCGTGCTCGTCACCGCTGAAGGCAACCCCGGCAAGATCAACAGCCTCGACGACCTCAAGACCACCGACGGCGTCGTCGCAGTCTGCAAAGAAGACGTCCCCTGCGGCACCATCGCCCACCAGGAACTGAAGAAGCACGACATCACCCTCAAGAACGCAACCACCGAAAGCAAGGTCACCGACGTAGCAACCAAGGTCACCACCGGTAACGCCGATGCAGGCTTCATCTACACCACCGACCTCGCCGCAGCCAAGAAGAAGGGCGTCAACCTCGGCTCCGTCGAACTGACCGACGTGGAACGCAACGAATACCCCGCGGCGCTGAGCAAGACCGGCTCCTCCTCCGAAACCGCGAAGAAGTTCAACGAATGGTTGAAGAACTCCGACGAAGCGAAGAAGATCCTCACCGAGTACGGTTTCAACACCGCACAGTAATTCAACACAGTAGGGAACAACCCGCGTCTCACCACCCATGACAGACACTACCGCTACCCGCCGCAACGCCGGAACCTCAAGCACACCCGGAAGCAGACTCTTCGCCTCCGTGCCCGTGCTCTTCCTGGTTCCGGCGTCGCTGGGTATTTTCCTCATTGCCGGACCGCTCCTCGGGCTCTTCCTCAACATCCCCTGGAGCCAGCTCGGCAGTATCTTCACCCCGCAGGTGCTCGGGGCGGCGAACCTCTCCCTCAGCACCGCCGCCGCATCCACCCTCATCTGCGGGCTTCTCGGCGCGCCCCTGGCGCTTGTGCTCTCCAAAGTGCTCAATCGCTCGCGGCTACACCGGTTTGGGTCGGTCCTCTACGCCATCATCTACACCCCGGTGATTCTCTCTCCGGTTGTCTCCGGCCTCGGGCTACTCTTCTTCTGGGGACGCAAAGGCATGATTGGCACCTACCTCTACCAGTCGGGAATCTCTATTCCATTCACCCCCAACGCGGTGATTATCGCCCAGGTATTCGTCGCCCTACCCTTCTTCGTTGCCACTGCGGTCACCACCCTGCAGGCTATTCCCCGCGAATACGAAGAAATTGCCCTCGTCGAAGGCGCTAAACCCGCAGAAATTACTTTCAAAGTGCTGCTACCCCTCGCTGCGCCCGGCCTTGCCACCGCTTTCCTGCTCTCCTTCGCCCGTGCCCTCGGCGAATACGGCGCAACCGTCACCTTCGCCGGCAACGTGCAAGGCAAAACCCAAACCATACCCCTCGCCATCGACCTGGCCATCAACAGCAGCGACATCCCCAGCGCCCTCGGAAGCGCCCTGATTCTCATCAGCCTCTACCTAGGAATCTTCGGGGTCCTCGGCCTGATCCGCGCTCTGAAAAAACTACGCGAAAGCACCCGATAAACCACCCCGTCGCTTGCCCCGCACACCACCGGGAGCATACCGGTCCTTAGGCGAAACTGCATTTACCAGCCCACAAAAACACACCTACACTAGTCATAACCGCCGCCGCACGATTGGAACCGCCATGATTGCCCCCGAATTCAACGGAACCCCCAGCACCGAGGAATACCGCGCCTACCTGGCGCTACTGCTGCGCGAAGTCTTCATCGGCACCGCAGAAACGGTTCCCCTCTACCACGCGGCAGGACGCATCCTCGCCCAAGACGTCACCGCACGCATGGACGTACCCAGCTTCGACAACTCCCAAATGGACGGCTACGCCCTCACCGCCGAAGCCGCAGAACGCGAAGACCGCATCTTCACCGTCGGACGCGAAATCCCCGCTGGCCGCCCCCTCCAACGTTCCCGCTCCTCTGACGACCTGACCTACCCCATCATGACCGGCGCGCCCATGCCTAAGGGCTACGACGCCGTCATCCCCGTCGAACAGTCTGAACGCATCGAATATCCCGACCTGCCCGAATCCTTCGGCCGCCCCAGCGAAAAGGTCAAACTCGCCCCCGGCAAGCCCGGACAATTCGTGCGCCGCCGCGGCGAAGACGTCGTCACCGGCCAGGTACTCGCACGTGCCGGTGAACGCGTCACCCCCGCCCTGCTCGGTGCGCTCGCCTCCCAGGGCTATGCGCGCCTGACCGTCGCGGCAGGTCCCCGCGTGCTCGTATGCACCGGTGGCGACGAGATCCTCTCCGGCGTTGAAGAAGACGGCAGCGCCACCACCCAGGAACTCGGCCAGGGCCAGATCTTTGACGCTAACGGTCCCATGCTCACCGCCATGCTCCGCGAAGACGGAGCGGAGGTGCGGCGCATCGCTATTGGTGATGACCCCATCGAGCTGCTGCACCGCCTCACGGCAGAATACGAGAGCTTCAAACCGGACATCATTATCACCTCCGGAGGCATCAGCCACGGTAAATACGAAGTGGTGCGCAACGCCATCGCCAAGGCACACGAAGCCGACATCCTGGTGCCCGTCTCCTGGTTCGGCCACGTCAGCCAGCAGCCCGGCGGACCGCAGGGCGTAAACGTTCTCGACTTCAAGGGCCACCGCGTGCCCATGATTTCCTTCCCCGGCAACCCGGTGAGCACCCTCATCTCGTACGCGCTGATTCTGCGCCCCTACCTGCGTGCAGGCGGCCCCTACGGTGTGCCCTATGCGGTTGCCTCCGAACAGGCAACGCTGAACAATGCTCCCCGAGGCGTGCTCGTCACCGACACCCCGCTCACCGCCCCGGCAACCAAACGCCAGTTCCTGCGCGGCACCCTCGCCATGGTCGAGGTGGAACCCGGAACCTACCGGGTGGAGCTCTACCCGGACGTCCTCTCAGGCTCGCACCTGCTGCACCGCGCCGCCCAGGCGGATGTGCTCATCGAGCTGGCGCCCGGAACCACCTACACCGGGGGAGAGGCAGTGCCCTACCACCGCATTCGCCTCACCGATAACTAAGCGAAACACACCTGCGTTGTTCCTTGCGTGAACGACAAGGAATAATTGAGACTCATACTAAGTAACGATTCGCGGCAGAAGAATACCGCGCTGAAGCCAGGAGAAACGATGACCTCTACCTCGCAGCCCAACCAGGAACTGACCCACGTGCGCGCCGACGGCTCAGCACACATGGTGGACGTTACGGAGAAGTCGGTCACCACCCGCACCGCCCTGGCGGAGGCAACCGTGCGCACCCGCGAAGACGTCATCGCCATGATTTTTGACGCCGACCTGCCCAAGGGCGACGCCCTGCCCGTTGCACGCGTCGCCGGCATTATGGGCGCTAAGCGCACCCCGGAAATCATTCCCCTCTGCCACCCGCTGCCCCTGGGCAAGATCACGGTGGACTTCGAGCGCGGCACCGACTTCGTGCGTATTGAAGCATCCGTGAAGACCCGCGGTGTGACCGGTGTGGAGATGGAGGCGCTTACCGCCGTCTCCTCGGCGGCACTGACCGTGTTCGACATGATTAAGGCAGTCGATAAACACGCCGTTATTACCGATATTCGTGTTCTGGAGAAGAGCGGCGGCAAGTCCGGCGACTGGTCTGTCCGCGAGGACTCCTAAGCTCCGGCGGAACATTGCCCCACCGTCATCTGGTATATACAGAAAAGGAATTCCAATGAGTAGCGAAGAGTACACCATGCCGGAGAACCTGACCGGTCTGGTCATTGTCGCCTCCACCCGCGCAGCCCGCGGCGTGTACGAGGATAAGTCCGGCCCCATCGCCGTGGAGTGGTTGCGCTCGCGCGGCTTCGACACCCCGGACGCTGTGGTCATTGAAGACCGCGATATCGTCGAGTACTTCAACACCCTGGTCACCGTGGGAAAGAAGAACGGCACCCTGCCGACCTTCATCCTGACCAGCGGTGGTACCGGTCTGAACTCTGACGACCAGACCGTGGAGGC
>CAUUAD010000042.1:0-12405 GCA_963542785.1 Rothia mucilaginosa | reverse complement strand
CATGTCTAAGGCACTGATTATTGTTGACGTGCAGAACGATTTCTGCGCCGGCGGCACCCTCGCCACCAAGCGCGGTGCGGACGTTGCCGCACTGATTAGCGAATACGTGGAGAACAACCACCACCGCTACGACGCGATTGTTGCCACCCAGGACTGGCATATTGATCCGGGTTCGCACTTCTCCGATACCCCAGACTACGTTGACTCCTGGCCGGTGCACTGCGTCGCCAAGAGCGAAGGCGCGCAGATTCACGAGAACCTGGACACCGACTACATTGAGGCGTACTTCCGTAAGGGCCGCTTCGAGGCGGCATACTCGGGTTTTGAGGGTCTTCTGGCACCCGAGGATGAGGTTGCAACCGGCGAGCACGAGCCCGGTGTAGATGCGTCCGAGGACGGCCCGCAGACTCCTCTGTCGGAGTGGCTGGATGAGCGCGGCATCGAGTTCGTCGATGTTGTTGGTATCGCCACCGATTATTGCGTGTCGACAACCGCTCGCGATGCGGTCGATGCAGGCTACGAGACTCGCGTTCTGGTTGACCTGACCGCGCCCGTACACGAGGACAAGCTCGACGAAACCACTAAGGCACTGGAAGCCGACGGCGTGGAGGTCGTAGAAGTCCTCTAGCCTCAACGCAACTCGCACAACGATAGGGCGGGCACCCCGAGAGTACTCGGGATGCCCGCCCTATCGCGTCTACACGAACAAATCACGCAAAAGCCCCGCGAGCTCATACACACTCGCGGGGCTTCAGACCAAGAACTGCTACCGGTAGTAGCTAGTTCAACATGCGATTAAGCAATATCAAATTACTTTCCGGTCTGGCAAAGGAATACCTTCACGATACCATTATGAGAGTACGTTGCTCCGCTGAATGCCTCGCTGGAAGTGACGTTATTGGAGTTAGAAATCTCCCCCTCCATCACCTGCGGCGCCAGGTAGGAACCACCCGCACCACCAGAGCCAGCCAGCTGCACATAGCTGATGCTCTGGCGAATACCCTTCGGGTTGTTATTCCACTTCTGAGCAATCGTGATAGATGACTGCGAGAGCGCCGCGCCGGAGCCGCCACCACCGTAACCGCCGCCGCCACCGCCGGACACAATAATCTGCGCACCATTAAAGAAAGGGGCTACTCTGTAATATTCGATTTCCTTGCGAGTTCCATCGGGAAATTCAAGAACTTCTACGTCTTCCTGACGCCACCATGCCTTGTTATCGTCCAGCTGGTAGCTCACAGACATTACGCCGTCGCCGCCTTTACCATTCAGGCCGTTAGTGCCGGGATTACCTGCCGTCGAGGAGCTATAAAGCACCTGCTTATTCTGGCTATCGAAGCTAAAGATGGTGTTGGGAGTACCGGTCATTACGGTCGGTTTAGCGCCGCCGGCACCACCAACGCCTCCGCCGCCACCTTTACCTCCTTCAACAGTCAGTTCAAGACTCAAATCCTGAGCATAGTATTCGTGACCTTCGGTGGCGTCGCCGCCACGAGCCCCGCCAGCAACGCCAGCTGCGCTGTACACAGGTGCGTGGGTCGGGTGCTCGGGGTCGGTCATGCGAACGTCCACAATATTGGGGAAATGATAATAATAAGGCTGTGTGGCGTACGGTTGTCCGGAGATAGATACGCCGCCACCACCACCGGCAACAGCAATGACTTCACCATCAATCAGCAATGCTGAGGAACCACCTCCAGAACATCCATAGACTTCTTCAATCGGCCAAGGGTTACGGCCATGAGCCCATTGACTAGCCCAGACCCAGCGCTCATATACTTTATCCATAACATCGTTAGGGATTCTCACCTCAGGAGTCGAGCCTCCGTCGCCGAATCCGTATCCACCCTCTACCGGCGCGGTTCGGTATCCGTCACCGACTTTGTAGAGCTCAGGAGCAAAACTGCCACCGCCGCCAGCAATAATTTTGACGGTCTGGTGGGGTTTCACTTCAACGATTCCGCTGACCTTGGCGCCGGATCCTCCATCCAGGCCCTTCTCGTATCTTCCGCCTGCCCCGCCGGTTAGCTCAAAACGTAGCTTATGGGTGCCCGCTGGAATGGAAAATTCTTCCTCTACCCGATAAGAATTACTCTCCCCTCTAAAAGACGCGTAGGCATTCTCTGCAAAAGTACAGTCCACAGAAGAGGCGAAGGTCGGCACTACTGAAGAAGCCGCAATCACGGGCGTTGCCCAGGCGGCACCCTTCACGACCTTACGGCGAGAAATATGAGACATCACTGTCCTTCAATGGTTGGTGCAGCCGTTCTTCCAGCCCATTTCTCGCACTCGGCTCGGCAGAATAACGACTACATGGTGTTTCTTAGAGTTTTGATGACCCAGCATAGACCTACATGCTGCGCATCAATGGAAAGTTCCCTGAGCCCGGCGACTATGCCGTGTTTTCTAAAGAACTTACCCCCACTAGGCTACACGTTCTATCTCCGCGCTGCCATGATTATCGTGCCGCAAACCCAACATTTTTGCATTTTATGCACACGAAAAGCCCCGCGAGCGCTTACACACTCGCGGGGCTTTTCTCTACGTTCTATCCACGTTCTAGCGTCGGCCCACGAACCAGTCCGACAGCTTATCGATACGCGCCTGAATCTGCTCAGCAGAAGCCTGCGCGACCGCCGGGCCGCCGCAAATCTTACGCAGCTCATTATGAATCACGCCGTGCGGCTGACCCGAACGAATCGACCACGCCGCCACGTTCTTCGCCAACTTATTGCGTAGCTCCTTCAACTGGCGGTGATCCACCACCGAAGGCGCCGCAGTCGCCGGGCGGCGCGCCGCATGCTCACGCTGATGCGCTCGCAACAGCGTACCGACCTGTTCGGCATCCAGCAGGCCCGGAATACCCAGGAAGTCCTGCTCCTCCTCACTACCCACGGCAAGGTTGCCGGAGGCGAACTCGGCGCCGTCGAACAGCACACCGTGGAAGGACGCCTCGGAGCCGAGCGCCTCGAATTTGCCGCGTGCCAGCTGCTCGGAGGCGCGTTCCTCGCGGTTTGCTTCTTCGAGCAGGTGGTCATCCAGGCCCTCAACCATGGGGTCGATTTCCTGGGGTGCGCCGCGGTCGAGGGCGTGGTCGCGTTCTACTTCCATGTCGTTGGCAAGCATCATCAGCTGCGGCACCGACGGCAGGAACACGGAGGCGGTTTCGCCGCGCTTGCGGGCACGCACGAAACGACCAATCGCCTGGGCGAAGAACAGCGGAGTGCTGGTGCTGGTGGCGTACACGCCCACGGCGAGGCGGGGCACGTCCACGCCTTCGGATACCATGCGCACGGCGACCATCCAGCGCTGCATGCCTTCACGGAATTCGTCGATTTTTGCGGAGGCTTCACGGTCGTCAGAGAGGATCACGGCGGGGTATTCGCCGGTGATTTTCTGAATCTGTTCGGCGTAAGCTTTGGCGTCCGCGTGGTCGGTTGCGATGACGAGCGCACCGGCGTCGGGCACGGTGCGGCGCACCTCAGTCAGGCGCTTATCGGCTGCCGCGAGCACGGTCGGGATCCATTCGCCGTTGGGGTCGAGGGCGGTTCGCCACGCCTGGGAGGTGATGTCCTTGGTGAAACCTTCGCCGAGGTTTGCCGCCATTTCCTCACCGGCGGAGGTGCGCCAACGCATCTGGCCCGAGTACGCCATGAAGATGACCGGGCGCACCACGTGGTCCTTCAGCGCGGGGCCGTAACCGTAGGAGTAGTCCGCCTTGGAACGGCGGATTCCGTCATTATCAACCTCGTAGGTGACGAACGGAATCGGGGAGGTGTCCGAACGGAACGGGGTACCGGTCAGCGCCACGCGGCGGGTCGCGTCGTCGAACGCTTCACGCAGGCCGTCACCCCAGGACAGCGAATCACCGGCGTGGTGAATCTCGTCAAAAATTACGAGGGTTTTCGTTTCCTCGGTGTTGCGGGCGTGCAGCTGCGGCTTATTCGCCACCTGCGCGTAGGTCAGCGCCACACCCTTGTAGTGGCGGCTGATGGTCACATCCGCGTTCTTGAAGTTCGGGTCAATGGGAATACCGACCTTCGCGGCGGCGTCTGCCCACTGCTTTTTCAGGTGGTCGGTGGGCGCCACAACGATGAGCTGGCGGACCGTGCCGCGGTTGAATAGTTCCTTGGCGAGGGTCAGCGCAAACGTGGTTTTACCCGCGCCGGGGGTTGCGACTGCCATGAAGTCGCGGGGGTTGGTTTCGAAGTACTTCTGCATGGCTTCTGCCTGCCAGGCGCGCAGGCTGACGGAAGTACCCCAGGGGGCGCGGTCGGGGTATGCCGGGGAGAGCTTCGGCTTCACCATACTGTCGAATAGTGTGGGTTCCTCTGCGGGTGCGCTCATTCTCTCCTTCTTCCTCGTCTACCTCTACTGATTCCTCCCGCCGACTCAGCGCAGGCGCCTCTCCCCCGTGTGGAGGAGGTGGTGCTCTGGTGTTTCTGGCGTTCTGGCGGTCCGGGCACAGCGAGGTTAAATTCTAGCACCACATCCGCGGGTTGGGCCGGGCTGTGGTGCAAGAATTTGGTGCTCGTCAGCAAAGTCTCATAAGCGGTGTTGGACCGTTGAGTCTTGTTGCTGCGGCGTGTTATTTATTCGTATTTATTCAGGCGTTTTGTCTGTGCTGTATTGCCTGTGGCGTATTGCCTGGCACGTATTATTCGCCGGAGCCGTTGTCGCCGTCGTTGCCGGGTGCTAGGCCTTCGTAGATTTCCTTGCACTGGGGGCAGACGGGGAACTTCTGCGGGTCGCGGCCGGGTACCCACATTTTGCCGCAGAGGGCGCGCACGGGTTCACCGGTCAGCGCCGATTCGAGGATCTTTTCCTTGCGTACGTAGTGGGAGAAGCGCTCGTGGTCGCCGGGCTCAGAAAGCTGGGTTTCTTCGCGTTCGAGCAGGGCGGTGCCGCCTGCGGTTCCGGGGCCAAAGGGGTCTTCGATGCCTTCGATCGAGCTCATGTTTCTCCTTGATGATGAGGTGGGATACATAGGGTGAGGAGCGCCGCTGCACGGTTGGGTGATTGGCGCCTTCTCTATTTTAGTAGCAGTTGGGAGGTGCTGAGCCCCCGGGCGGTCAATATGGAGGCAGGCCACAGCTCAACCATAGACTCTTAGGTATTGCGGTGAGCTTCTTTCCGTTAGAAGTTTGGGTGGCACAGAAAAGGGGTTCCGCGCCAGGCTTAGTACCTAACACGGAACCCTTCTCTTTTATTCCTGATGTGCTGGAGCTTCGACTCTTGTTAGTTCGCCTGGAAGCGTGCCACGCGTTCCAGCATCTTGGAGCTGACCTTGTCGTAGCGGTGACCGCCCCACGCCACGCCGCCCACTAGTAGTGCGGCACCAATCAGCAGCTGAATCAAGCCGCCGTATACGAGGGTCAGCACATCCTGCGTGCGGAAAATGTACACGACAACAGAGATACCGCCGGGCAGCGCGCTGAGCATCACCAAAACTATAGAGAGCATCAGCAGCAGCTGCTTAGCGAAGCCTTCAGTGTTCTTCGGGTTCTTGAACGGGTTAGCCCCGGGAGGCGCCACGGGAGGACTAATGAAGGTATCCAGTACGCATCCAATACCTGCAGCCGCAGCGAACACGCCCAGCTGGTGCATCAGCACGATGGGGAAAAGCTCCAGGTGTCCATTTGCCGCTGAGGCGACGAACACCATCACCACTACGATCGGAACCATCAGGATGCTGTAACCCCAAAGCCTGCCGATGCGGTCGTCAATACCGCGTAGCGGGGAGAGCACATGCAGGCTGAATGCGGTGTTGTCGTAGGAGACGAGGTAGCACATGTAGTAGCCGGTGAAAACGGTGCAGAAGTACATCCAGAATCCGAAGAGTTGCATGACGCCGCTATTGATAATCTGGTTGGCTTCAGCCGCGTTGATGCCATTAAAATCAACATGAGTTTTAACGGACCCTACAGAGCTCAGGAACAGCGGCATACCCACCGTTAGTATCAGGTAAAGCATGGCGGTGCTTGCGGTCAGCAGCTGCAGACGGTTGTCTTTCAGGAATGAGTGCAGGGTTCGTGCCGCTACGGCGCCACGCGGGGTTGCGGGGAACCGTGCAAACAGGCCCAAATCACCCGCGGCGACTTCGGCAGCGCTGGCGTGGTGGGCGCTACCGCCCACATTCGCCATGGAGCGTACCAGGTTCTTACCCCACAGCAACCAACCGCCAGCCAGGTAGACGAGGGTCAGAGCCAGGCAGCCAAGGGCAACACCCATATTGCCGGTCGCCATAAAGTAGGGCACAGCAAACGCGGAACCGAAGGGCGTCACGCCCAGCCACGGCAGGTAGGGCAGCACCTCTTCCCAGTGCTTGGTCAGGTAGGTTATCGTTCCACCGAAGATAAAGCCGGCGCTCATCATCAGTAGCATGGCAACGATCATCAGGGTGTTGGCGATGCGCGGGTTATCGTTCAGCGCCATGCCCAGGCGGTTGGCGAGGCGCGCCCACACCATGAGGTTCGCAAGGCCGAGCACGCAGCAGATGAGGTACACGACCAGCGCGAGCGGCTGCGATATAAACGCGATAGCGCCCAGCAGCACGGCAATGATGCTCGCAATACCGGGGATACCCACGAACCCGCCGAGGAACTGGCCCTTCTGAAGGGTGGAGGGTTTGATGGGGAAGAGCACGAATCGGCTCTCGTCCAGGGTGCCGTCCAGCCCGCTGAAGAAGATGGGGACGATAGCCCAGGCGAGCGCCACAACGGTGCCTACAAGGAGGGCGCCGAGCTGACCGTATTCGGGTACCTCCGAGTTAGCGATAACGTATGCGGAGCCGAGGCCGAAGAGCATACCGCCCGCATAAAGCGCCGCAAAAATTAGGCCGATGAGCGCCCAGATGCTTCGGCGGAAGGCGGCGAGCACATACTGCCACTTTAGTGAGACGAGGTGCCCAACCATGACAATCCTTCCGAGGAGGTGCGGCCACCGACCAGCTGCACGAATCGTTCTTCAAGGCTCATGCCGGCGCGTACTTCATCGACCGTTCCGGCGGCGAGAATACGGCCGGAGTCCATGACGGCTACGTGGTCGCACAGGCGCTGGACAAGGTCCATCACGTGCGAGGAGATAATGACAGTTCCGCCGGAGGCAACGAAGCCACGCAGAATGTCCTGAATATTAGCGGCGGAAACCGGGTCGACCGCCTCAAAGGGCTCGTCCAGGATCAGCACGGAGGGCGCGTGAACGAGAGCGGCGGCGAGCGCAATCTTCTTGGTCATACCGGCGGAGTAGTCGGCAACGGCACGGCCCGCAGCGTCGGTCAGGTCCATTGCGGCGAGCAGGTCCTTGACGCGGGAGGCAACGGTTTCCTTATCGATCCCGTGCAGGTAGCCGGAGTAGGTGATGAGCTGTTCACCGGTGAGCTTGTCGAAGAGGTGCACGCCGTCGGGCAGCACACCCAGGTGCGCTTTGGCTTTGAGCGGGTCGGCCCACATGTCGATGCCTCGCACGTATGCGGTGCCTTCGCTGGGCATGAGCATGCCGGTGACCATGGAGATGGTGGTGGTTTTACCGGCACCGTTGCGGCCGACCAGTCCGTAGAAGGATCCGGAGGGGATATCCAGGTTGATGCGGTCGACGGCGACCTTCTGACCGAATGCCTTGGTGAGGCCGCGGATTTCGATGGCGGGGCGGGCGCCAGCGGTCGGTGCGGTCTGCGGGGTGACGGGTAGCTGCGGTGCTACCGATGCGGGAACTACAGCTTCTGGAGCTGCAGGCTCAGGGTTTACAGCTTCCGGGGCTACAGATTCGGGGACTATAGCTTGAGGTACTGCCGCGGCGGGTGCTTCCTCTACTGCGGTCTCTAGTACCGGGTTCTGCGGCGAACCTGGTTCTTGCGGGTTCGGGTCCTGGGGAAAGTGACTAGTGTTCATATTTTCACCCTACCACCCCCCCATGAGGTCTAGCAGGTTTGGTGATGAAACCTGCATTATTAAGTACTCACAACGCATATTATGGACATTCCGGAGTGCTATAGATACCATCCAGCCGCACTATCAGACAGGTTGAGTCGATAAACTCTCCCCACCCTCAAAACCGCCAAAAAACGCAAAACAGAACGGGCTACCGTCTACCCCCGCAACCCGAGTGCGGGGGTAGACGATAGCCCGTCCGTATTCAACGTTTCAGCCGCCTAGATTAGCCAGAGCTAGCTAGACCGGCTCATGACGTTTCCCAGGCGACAGCGCCTTTTAGAACAGCGCCATAGTCAGTGCCGCACGCGCCTTGACGGTGCGCGGGTCAGATGCACCCACCACATCGAAGAGCTGCACGAGACGCTCGCGCACACGCGCCTTATCGTCGGGGCCTACCGCGCTGAACAGGCGCAGTAGACGGTTGTACGCGTCCTCCACGTGGCCACCGACCAGGTCCAGGTCGGCTACGTTGAACGCGGCGTCAATGTTCATGGGATCTGCCGCGGCCGCCGCACGTTCGGTTGCCATGTCCAGATCCTTCACACGGGCGAGCAGTTCAACCTGTTCCAGGCCGAGCTTCGCTTCCTTATCGCCGGGGTTCTCGCTAATTGCCTTGCGGTATGCGGCGCGGGCGCCCTCCAGGTCGCCGCGATCGAGGGCGGCGACGGCTTCTGCGTGCAGGGGCGGCAGGGGCTTTTCGTCGTCGGGAACGACCGGGTCGAAGCCGCCGGGCAGCTGGTACTGTGCCGCGAGCTGCAGAACCTGGGAGAGCACATCGCCGAGGTCTTCTGCGCTGACCGGGCCGGTGTAAATCGGTGCCGGACGACCCGCCAGAACGGCAACGCCCGCGGGCACGCCGCTCACGCCGAATGCCTGGGCAGCTTCGGGGAGCTTGGTGACGTCCACGGCGGCGCAAATCATGCTACCTGCGGCGGAGTCAACGAGCTTCTGCACGCCTTCGAGCATCTGCAGGGAGGAGGGCGAGTGCGGCGCGTAGAGCGCAAAAATCACGGCACCCTGGCTGGAGAGCTGAACGAACTTCTGGAACTCTTCGGGGGTGTTGACCTCGTAGCGCCAGGTGGGAGCGGAGGGGGTCTGCTCGCCGCCCTGTTCGCCAGCAGACTGTGCCGCGTTGGGGTTCAGTTCCATGGCGTTGCGTACGGAGGCGGGAATCTCCTGTGCTGCCCCGTTCTGTGCTGCACCACCCTGCGCGACGTTACCCTGTGCCGCGTTCTGGGATGCGCCGCGGTCTGCCGGATCAAAAATAATGCTCATCCTTGGGCTCCTTTACGTTCTGTATCTATTGTTGCGTGCGGGATAGACCCTTCACGCGTTCCTTCCTCTATTATCCCCACAACGCGCCGTTGCGAGCGCCCGTTCTCTGTCGCCTACGCTCTGAGCTCATGCCGGGGATAGCGTTTGGGCTATTGCCCGATCCGCCCCGCAAATATCTCTCCGACATGCACTCCCTTGCCCTTGGGATTCACCGTTGACGCCGTAACACAGTAAACCAGCCGGTAGAATGGCACAGTAGAGAAAAAATACCCGGAATGATCCGGAAAGGAAGAGCATGAGCGAGAAGAAAGCCTCAGCAACTCCCGCAGAGACAACATCGTCCGCCGAGATGCGCAAGAAGGAATCTCTCACCGACCAGCTAACGGAGACCTTCAGCGAGCTGACCGAAAGCATTAGCCAGGTGCGTTCTAACCGCCGCCGCGCTTCCATGCCTCCTACGGATACTATTCCGGTGGTCCCCGCCGCTTCTGAGGATGCGCCTCCCGCACCGAAGGTGGTCGGCAACGGCAAGACCTCCATGATGCACAACCCGGTCGCGTTTGGTTTCCTCATGACCGTTGGCGTCGGTTTGGCGCTCTTCGCCTACTACATTTTCAATAATGTGGGTGCCCTGGTGGGTTGGGTGACCGGCGCTATTTTCATTGCTCTGGGTCTGGATCCGATTGTGCGTCGCCTGGAGTCGTGGGGCATTAAGCGCGGTATCGGCGTGATTGCTGTGCTTGCTGGTTTTGCTGGCGCCGTGACCGGTCTGGTCATGACGATTGGCCCGGTTATTAGCGAGCAGGCTTCTAAATTTATCCAGTATGCGCCGGGTATTTATCAGAACACAATTGATTCTGATTGGTACCACGAGCTTGATCAGCGCTTTAATATCAGCACCTGGGTGAATGAGAACATCCCGAAGTTCTTGGAGACAACGTTCTCCTCTTCGCAGGTCAATAGCTTCATGTCGAGCCTGGTATCTGCGGGTTCTACCCTGGCGCAGAGCGTGACCGGCGTGATTATTGTGCTGTTCCTGTCCCTGTACTTCCTCACCTCAATGGACACCATCAAGGCGTGGGGTGTGCGCCTGGCGCCGGCGTCTAAGCGTGTGCGTGTCAAGTACATTACCGACAAGATTACCGAGTCGGTGGGTAACTACGTGATGGGTCAGGCTCTGGTTGCTGTTCTGAATGCTTTTGTGGCGTTCTTTATTATGCTGTTTGTGGGCTTCAGCTTCCCACAGTTGATGGCTTTGGTCGTCATGATTCTGGCGTTCATTCCGCTGGTTGGTGGCGTGATTGCGCTGATTTTGACCTCGCTGATTCTGCTGACCCAGGGCTGGAGCCTGGCGTTGTGGTTTGCGGTGGCGTACTTCCTGTACTTGCAGGTGGAGGCGTACCTGATTTCTCCGCGTATTATGGCTCGCGCGGTGTCCGTCCCTGCCGGTGTTGCGATTATTTCGGTGGCTGCCGGTGGCGCGCTCTGGGGCGTGCTGGGCGCACTGATTGCTATTCCGGCGGCGGCTTCCATGCTGATTCTGGTGCGTGAGGTGTTCATTCCTCGCCAGGACCAGCTGTAGTCGGCTCTAGGTTCTCTACGCTCTCGCTACTCTTCCCGCGGGGCACGCATCCCGTATAGATACGAAGGCGGCGGCTTTGGATATTCTATCCAAAGCCGCCGCCTTTATATTTTATGCAGCGTTTTTATGCCGAACCTTAAAGCTCAGTGATTTCTTCTGCCACCGGGCCGCTGTATTCGGTGGGCAGTTCGGTGGGTGCACCGGTTACGATGCTGACCACGGTGTTGAGGACCTGCTGCACGGACTTCTCGCCCACCCACAGGTGCTTGCAACCCTCAAAGGGAATCACCTGAGTGCGCGGTACAGCCGCGAAACGCACACGCGCCGCCGGAGGCTGCAGGTAGTCGTCATGCTCGGGCACCAGCGCGTACAGCGGGTTCGAGATCTTGTTCCACTCGTCCAGCTCAGCCGGGTGCACGCGGTGCAGCGGCGGGGAGAGCAGAATAGCGCCGGTGAACTCGTTCGCGTATTCGGGCGCGTACTTGAGCACCAGCTCGGTGCCGAAGGACCAGCCGACCAGCCAGGGGTTCGGCAGGGCGCGCTCGCGCACGAACTTCAGGATTGCGTCGAAGTCCTTCTTCTCGGCAAAGCCGCCGTCAAAGACGCCTTCGCTGGTGCCGCGAATCGAGGAGGTGCCGCGAGTGTTGAAACGCAGCACCGCAATGTTCGACAGCGCCGGCAGGCGGAAGGACGCCTTCTTGTACACGTGCGAGTCCATGTAGCCGCCGTGGGTGGGCAGCGGGTGGAAGGTCACCAGGGTTGCTTTGACTTCGCCTTCGGGCAGGGCGAGTTCACCGACGAGGCGCTTGCCGTCCGCGGTGGTGACGGTGAAGTTCTCGCGGCGTGCCGGCAGAACGGTGCGTGCCTTAATGGGGGTGGGTTCAGCGGCGGTGCTGAAGACGTAGCGGGCGGGGTCAAATTCCTGCTCGCGAGTGATATCGGCGGTGTTGCTCATTGCGCGTTCCTTCAAAAAATGGATTCGAGAATGTGGTTTTGGTCAAGAATGTAGTCTTGGGCTGCACCTCAAGTGCAGTGTTCAGCCTATTTGCGGCGGGTGCGCCAGCAGTGCTGATGCCAGTGCCTGCGCTCGTCAATGGCGCGGCTACGGCCCATCGTGTGGCTTTCTTGCCACACCACCAGGTGCGCTGTTCTGGGCGGAATCGGGCGGTAGCATTCGGGGCAGGTGTAGGTTTTTTGGGCGTTGACGGCGGGAATGTATTGCACCAGCCAGTCACCGTATCGGTCACGTTCCAGTCGGGGCGCAGGGTCGAGGATCCTGCTGATATCACGCCCTGCGGGTGCTTGACGGTGCCACTTATCGCTGGTGGTGCCGGATACTCGCCTGCCGGGATGATTCTTACGTGCCATGAGCCCTATTCTACCGCGCCGCTCAGCTATCTCTACCTACCTACCCTGCCGCTGTTCGCTCTGCGCTCTTCCTCATACTGGCGTGGTACTCATGCTGAGGCGGTACTCCCCCGCTCTGTGCCGCGCCTCCCTACTGTGCTGTATTTCCCTACTGTGCCCCGTACCGCGACCTGTACCAAGCTCAGGTTCCCTAGCTCATACCCTCACCTGCTAGAGCCAAACACTCGTACCTGCTAGAGTGGACGGATG
>CAUUAD010000041.1:0-12539 GCA_963542785.1 Rothia mucilaginosa | reverse complement strand
GCAACTCGCGCTTAGGCAGCGAGTGCGAAGTCAGTGCGCTTAGATTCTGCACTTAATTTTTTGCAGAGGGCGTTAACGAGATAACCCTGCATCCTCGGCACGCTTCACCCATCTCAACTCACATCGTCGAAACCGATCATCCCCCTATGCTTTTATCAAAAAGCCCACCGTCTTCTGAAAGTTTTCCTCGACATACCTTGATGCCGTGGTGCCATTCAAACACGGTAGAGATTCAGTATATCTAAGATGTTTAACGGCGTGCAAGTCCCCCACCCACGCAAGTACACCCCTCCGCTAGAGGCGAATAAAGCGAACAGATTAGCACAGCAGCAACACCGTAGCCTGACACAGCGCATAAAAACGGGGTGAGGCGCCCCAGATCGTCTGGGAGCCCCACCCCGTTCGCGTACCGCACTGGGTAGCCAAAATTAGGCAGTCAAAATTAGGCGGTCAAACCTTAGTGGCGCGCAGAAACAGTCATGCGGTTGTTCGGGTTGTCACCAATCTGGCAGACCACGTTACCGTGACCGTCCTCGGTACCAACCTCAAGGCACTTCTGAGTGGTCTGATAGAAAGAAATGAATACGAAAAGCATGCAAATCGAAATCAGGACAGACACCGCACCGGTGATAATACCGGTCAGCGCGAATGCCTTACCTGCACCAGCTTCCTTGACCTTCTTCAGGGACAGCACACCCAGAATGATTGCGGCAATACCCAGCAGAGCGCCAAACACGAAGAAACCGGTCAGCACAGCCGCAATACCGAGAATCATCGCCGCCAGCGCCATGCCGGGAGCCTTCTTCGTCACGGGAGCCGCATACGGGTAACCCGCGGGCTGACCGTAACCGTAAGCATCCTGCTGAGGCTGCTGCTGGTAAGAGTTCTGCTGGTAGTTGTAGTCAGCGGGCTGAGCCTGGTAGGAGGCGTCCTGGCCGTAACCGTACTGGTTCTGCTGCGCGGGCTGCCCCTGGTAGGAAGCATCCTGACCGTAGCCGTACTGTTGCTGAGCGGGCTGAGCCTGGCCGTAGGTGTTCTGAGTCGCAGCGCCCTGGGCGGAGGTGCCCTGAGCAACGTTCTGACCGTAAGCATTCTGCGAAGAGGGCTGCGCACCGAACTGACCGTACTGGTTCTGCTGGGTCGAGTTCTGCGGAGTAGCGTTCTGCTGCTGAGTCTGGCCGTAGGTGTTCTGAGCGGATGCACTCTGACCGTAATCCTGGCCGTAGGTGTTCTGTGCCGAAGGAGCCTGGCCGTAATCCTGACCGTACGAGCTCTGGGCGGAAGAATTAGGCTGCTGAGCAGCGTAGGGGTTCTGTGCGTTCCCCTGGTTGTTTCCGTAGTTATTCTCAGACATCCGTCGTTCTTTCCTTCACAGTTGCAGCGAACAATTTATACTCGCCCAACGCACCATTGCGCGCTGAGTTCGGTTCCATTATATAAATAAGCCGTCATTTGGGTCATCTGTGAAGTCCAAGATTCCAGAATCATCCCCCAGAATCCACCAATCGGGCAGAATCAGCGCAGAAAAAGAGCAAGGGACCGAATAGTTCAACACTATTCGGTCCCTTCACATCTCTATATGCTCAACGCGGCTTAGCGGCGGTACAGCTTGTACTCAGAGGGGCTCATGGTCATAGTCTCGCCCTGAATGGTGCACACATAGTTACCATTCGAATCCTGCACAGCGTTCTCAGCGCAGTCGCTGAGCATGCCCATGCCAATCAAGCCCAGAATCAGCACAACAACAGCAACAATCATGCCCAGCGCACCGGTGACAATACCACCAATCGCCATGCCCTTACCGGATGCGGTACCGTTCTTCACCTTCACCAGGGCAACAATACCCAGGATCACGCCGACCAGACCCAGCACGCCACCGAAAATCAGCCAGCCAGAGAGCAGACCAATAATACCCAGAATCAGCGAAGCAATCGCCAGAGCCGAGCTCGGAGTCGGCTGGTAGCCGGGGTAGCCGCCCTGCATGTTGTATGCGGGTGCCTGCTGCGGTGCGGGGATGAACTCGCCCGGGTTCTGCTGGTAGTTCGGGTTCTCAGACATGTGTCTCCTCAAAGAATGAATGGTGTTCGCGGTACGCCACGAATTTTCAACCATTATACGTGAGGAACCGCGCCCCGCCCCTACCGGCAAGTTCCTGGAGCAGCCGTGCATCCCGCCGTTGCCTCAGCCCTAGCCGAGGTTGCGGTAACGCATCGCACGGCGCGCCTCCAGGTCATCCTGACGCTCACGCAAAGCCTGACGCTTATCGTACTCACGCTTACCGGTCGCCAGGGCAATCTCAACCTTCGCACGACCATTCGAGAAGTACAGCTTCAGAGGAACCACCGTGTAACCGGTCTCCTTCAGCTTCTGCGCCAGCTTGTTAATCTCCGAACGGTGTAGTAGCAGCTTACGGCGACGACGAGCCGCATGGTTCGTCCACGTACCGTAACCGTACTCCGCAATATGAATACCCTCGAGCCACATCTCGTTATCGGTCACCTGGCAGAAACCATCCACAATGGACGCCCCACCATCACGCAGAGACTTCACCTCAGTACCCAGCAGAACAATACCCGCCTCATAGGTATCCACAATGTTGTAGTTGTGGCGAGCCTTCTTATTCTGGGCAATAATCGCGTTATTCGGGTCCTTCTTCGCGTCTTTCTTCTTTTTCTGAGCCATCACTCAATCCTTATACGTCTTAGCTCTCTTCAGCCGCGCGCCCCGAAGCACGCCAGCGAATACCAGCATCAATAAAGGCGTTCAAACCGCCATCCAAAACATTAGAGGTATTACCCTCCTCATAGCCGGTACGCAGATCCTTCACCATCTGGTACGGATGCAGAACATAGGAGCGCATCTGGTCACCCCAGCTTGCCTTAATATCACCGGCAAGCTCCTTCTTCTTCGCATCCTCCTGCTCCTTACGCAACAGCAACAGGCGAGACTGCAGCACACGCAAAGCCGCCGCACGGTTCTGCAACTGCGACTTCTCATTCTGCATCGACACCACGATACCGGTCGGCAAGTGAGTCATACGCACCGCCGAATCCGTCGTATTCACCGACTGACCACCCGGGCCCGAGGAGCGGAACACATCCACCTTAATCTCAGACTCGGGAATCTCAATAGCATCCGTCTGCTCAATCAGAGGAATTACCTCAACCGCCGCGAACGAGGTCTGGCGGCGGCCCTGATTATCAAACGGCGAAATACGCACCAGGCGGTGAGTACCCGCCTCCACCGACAGGCGGCCAAAAGCGTACGGCGCGTTCACCTCGAAGGTCACCGACTTCAGGCCCGCCTCCTCAGCGTAGGAGGTGTCCAGAACCTTCGTCGGGTAGCCGTTCTTCTCCGCCCAACGCAGGTACATGCGCAGCAGCATCTCCGCGAAATCAGCAGCATCCACGCCACCGGCACCCGAACGGATCGTCACCACAGCCTCACGCTGATCGTACTCACCCGAGAGCAGCACCAGCACCTCAAGCTCTTCCAGCTTGGCGCGGATTTCACCGCACTCACGCTCAGCATCGGCGAGCAGCTCGGCGGCAGTCTCTGCATCCTCCGCTTCGGCAAGCTCCACCATCACCTCAACATCATCAATGCGAGAAGACAGCGAACGCAGACGATTCAGCTCCGACTGCTTATACGACAGTGCGCTCGTCACCTTCTGCGCGTTCTCCACGTCATCCCACAAATCGGGTGCGGCAGCCTGCGCAGACAGGTCCTCAATGGCGCGCTCAATCCCCTCAATATCGCTCACAGCAGCAATAGAGGTGAAAATCGCGCGAAGCTCTTTAATCTCAGCAGAAAAGTCGAAGGATGCCATAGCTTTTAACACTATCGCGAAACGGCCAGAAAGTCCCGCCGTTACAGCCCCCAACAGCCCACAGCGCAGAAGGATAAGGCAGTCAGAGGGCAGAACCCGCGCAACGAAGACATAAAAAGGGCATAAAACGAGGGCGCATCCGCTAGCCGTTACACTACCTTGCGGATGCACCCTCGCAGTCTAGGGGGCTCACAACACACCAATAAGCGAGTGAGCCGATAAGCCCGTCGCCGATATGCCCGTGCGCCGTTGATGGACGCACTAATCGGTGGATGGGCCCTGGCTCATCTTCAAACGCGACGAACCATGAGCGGTCACCTCAATACCATCAGGCACCAGAATCGACAGCAGCGGCGGACGAATACGAGCCGACAGGTACACGTGCACACTGTGATCAGAATCCACGGACACGTTCTCCAGACGCAACGCATGAAAATCCTGCCCCGGCTGAACCTCAGCCAGGTACGCGCTCGCATACTCCCACGCCGCCGAACCGTTCGCCTCCTCCGAAGTGCGGATCGTGCGGGTAATCGAGTTCGCCTGAGCGTCCGCCACATCCTGCAGATGCTGAGTCTGCAGATACGCGCCGGTAATCGCCACCGTCACCGAACCGATGAGCAGAAGCAACGCCAGCATGCCCACAATCAGCGGGGCTATACTGCCCTCTTCCGGGTCAGAGGCGAGCGGGTCTGAGGCGAGCGCCCGGCTCTGTACGCGGGCACGAGCCTGCATGTGGGCACGAGCCCGACGGTGTGCGTTAGTGTAGCACTCCCGCACCGAGGAAAGCAGGCGAGCCGGCGATAACAGATGAGCAGGCGAACCATTAGGAATCAGCATGACCAGACCCCCAACTCGTCGCATGAGAACTTACCGGAATCACGCCGCCACCCATAAACGAAGGCAGCAGCGGCAAACGCGCCTGAACCGTCACCGTGGCGTACGCCTTCGTACCCGAGACGCACTCCCCCGACGCGCAGCTCAACGACACGCTCACATCGGACGGGTCAACCCCGTAATCCGCGGCAGCATGCACCGCCAGACGCTGAGCCAAATCCGGGCCAACCGACGAATCCTGCGGCTGCTCCTGCACATACAGCACCACCTGGGCGCTCGCCGCATGAGCCGCCATCACCGAAGACTGCAGGCTAAAAATCGTCAGAATGCCGTAGAGCACCGGGATGAGCAGAGTAATACCCAAACCCAGGAACTCCACAATGGCGCTACCCTCTTCAGGATTGTGCTGGTTAGAAAGAGGCCGGTCAGAGCGGCTCATCAGGCGTTCCTTCACCCGCTGCCGAAGCGAAAAGCCACTAATCACCGGAACGATGCTCCGCATAAATTGCATGCCCCTTCACCTCAATAGAATCCGGAAAACCCCACGGGCCCAGCACCGGCAACGGAGACTTCACCGTCACCTCCAAAGTGCGCACACCCGTAGAATCGCTACTCTGACGGTACGAAATATTCTCAGCATACGAAGACGGAAGAACCCCCTCAATCAGCTGACGGGTACGCTCCATACCCTCCTGCGGAGTGCGGTCACGCATCGTACCGTAACGTGCCCCAGCCGCCGCAGCATCCACCAACATGGTTCGTGCATACAGGGCAAAAGAAACCTGCAGAATCGCCATGGTCAGCAACACCAACAGCGCACCGACCATGACGAATTCCGTGCTGGCGTCACCGCGCTCGCTATCCTCCACAGAATATTCCGCGGAGGATAGCTCAGCGGCAGTCAGCTCAGAAGCGATGCGGGGCATACGCATTACTGGTGAACCAGAGCAATCGCGTCGTTGAACATCTTGGTCAGAGCGGGCTGAGCAATCGCCAGGATAGCGGCAACCAGCACGGCGCTCATCATGGTGATCATGACCCAACCGGGCACGTCGCCGCGCTCGGGGTCATCCTGCTTGTTCTTCAGGCGCAGAGCCAGCACGGATGCGGCAGCCAAGGCGATCAGCACGGTAAGGGTGGTGCGGAAACGACGGAACATGATTTTCTCCTTCAATCAAAGGGTGTAGTGTGTGATTGGTGCGGCGCACCGGGCAATCAGCCCAGCCCACCGCGGTGCGGCCGGTACGGCGTGTACCCGCCGCAAAATCTAAAAGTTCAAACGCATGAGCGACAGGCCCGGGAAGACCGCAAAAATGACAGTCAGCGGCAGGATGAAAAACACCACCGGGGCGAGCATCGCAATCTCCTTCTTACCGGCTGTTTCCATCAGCTCACGCTTAGCGTTATCGCGTACATCCTGAGCCTGCGCACGCAACACATCGGCAAGAGGGGTACCGCGCTCAATCGCAACAGCAATACCCTCAACGAAGCGGCTCAGCGCCGGAACGCGAGTACGCTCCGCAAACTCCTGCAGCGCGCTCAAGAGCGAAACGCCGGTGCGGGTCTGCGCCAAAATCTCAGAAAACTCACGAGCCAACTCGCCGCGAGAAGTCAAACAGATACGCTCCAAAGCCGCCAGAGCCGACTCGCCCGCCGTCACCGACAGCGCCATCATCTCCGCCAGCGCCGGGAACTCAGCAACCAGCTGCTTCTCACGCTTAGTCACCGCCTCACCCAGCCACCAGTCACGCGCCAGAAAGCCACTCAAACCGCTCACCAGCACCAGCACAAGAGCCACCAGGATAGAGAAACGCTCCTGCACCACTCCAATGACGGTCAAGGCACTCATGACGGTCACACCGGCAAGAGCCCACAGCAGCTGCTCAGCACGAAACGCACTCACACTCTGCGAAGAGCCAGCACGACGCAGACGCTCCTGCACCGAACTATCGCTCAGCGACGAGCCGCTCAGAGACGAAGACAACGAACGCAGAAGCGGCGCACAGAACGCCGAAATCGCCTCCAACAGGCTCGGCTCGCGGCGCTCCTGCTCCTTCAAAAGCGACTCACGTAGAGTCTCACCGCGCAGCTGCGACGCCACACGATCAGAGAACGAAATACTGCGAGTATTCAGCACCGATGAGAGAATCAGACCCACGCCGGTCGCCAGCAGCAGACCAAAAATCAGAGGCAGATTCATCCGAAAACCCTCCGTTCACGCGGCAACTCACCAATACGCAGCATCAGACGGTACGCCGCCAAAGAAATAGCGGCACCGGCAATCATCAGCATCGCACCGGCAAACGAGTTATACACCATGCGCGCGGCAGGCTGAGTCGCCATCAGGCACAACACAAACCAGGGCGCCACGCAGGAAAGGCGAGCCGCATTCACAGTCCACGACTGACGCGCCAGAAGCTCCGAACGGGTACGCGCATTCTCACGCAGAAAATCACTCAGCGTACCCAGCAGCTTACCCAGGTCCGAACCACCCACCTCGCGGGCAATTTTCAACGCCTCAATAATGGTGTCCGCCACCGGGTCAGAGAGATACTCCTTCAAACGGTTCAGCGACGGCACGAACTCACCCGACGCACGGTAATCACGCGAGAAATGGGCAAAGGCATCACGCAGCTCTTCCGGGCCGCGGTACGAGAGCTGAATCAGCGCCTCCGGCAACGACAAACCCGCACGAATCGCCGAACGCAGGTGGTCCACCGCATCCGGCCACAACTGCCAAATACGGGCATCCGCCGCGCGGGCACGATGATTCACAATCACGCGAGGCGCCGCAAAACCACCAATCAGGCCCAGCAGACCCAGCGGCAGAAGCTGAGTGACCATCAGCAACAACACCGAGGCAGTCACACCGCTAGCGACGCTCACCCACATAAACGTGCGAGGAGTCAGCGAATGCATACCCGCCTTACGCAACGCCACAACCAGCGCCGGGTCGTTACTCGGCTTCGGCGGCTTGCCGTTATCAGGAAAGCAGGAAAGGTAAATCAGGCAGACGCCCAACCCCAAAATCAGGCTCAGAAACAGAGGCATTACTGACCCGCCTTCGCCGCAGCCAGCACCTGCTCGGGGCGGTGACCGGCACGAATCCAACGGTCCGGGTTCGGCAGCTCCAACGCCACGCACACCATCTGACCGTCACGGCGCACAAACAGCGGGGACATCTCAATCACGCCGTCCTCAACGCGGCCACCCAGCATGCTGATCTCTTCGACCTGACGCTGACCGCGCGAATCACGACCGCAATGCACCACAATGTCAAAGCAGGACGCCACGGTCGGCACCACGAACGCCGAGGAAATATTCTCGCCAGCCAGTAGCGGCAGGGTACAAATCTTGGTCACCGCGTCACGCGCCGAGTTCGCGTGAATCGTGCACATACCCGGCAGACCCGCGTTGAGCGCAATGAGCATATCCAGGGACTCCGCCTCACGCACCTCACCAATAAGGATGCGGTCCGGGCGCATACGCAGAGCCTCCTTGACCAGGCGGCGCAGCTCAATCGCACCGGTGCCCTCAAGGTTCGGCTGGCGGCACTGCAGGCCCACCACATCGCGTAGCGGAACCGCGAGCTCAAAAATTTCTTCGCAAGTAATCACGCGCTCACGCGGAGGAATGGACGCGGACAGGCAGTTCAGCATCGTGGTCTTACCCGCCTGGGTCGCACCCGAGACGAGGATGTTCATGCCGCTCTCCACCGCCGCGTGCAGCAGGGACGCCGCGCCGGCGCTCAGCGAGTTCATGCGCACCAGGTCGGGCAGGCGGCGGGCACGCACCACGAACTTACGGATGTTAATGCTCGTGTGCTTGCGGGTAATGTCCGGAATCACCGCGTGCAGTCGGGAACCGTCCGGCAGGGACGCGTCAACAAACGGGGAGGAAAGGTCCACACGACGACCCGAAGGCTTGAGCATGCGCTCCAGCAGACTATTGATCGCCTCGGCGCTCAGGTGCAGACCGGTCAATTCGCTTTCGCCGTTGCGGGCGATAAAGATTTCGTCGGGAGAGTTGATCCAGATTTCTTCAACGCTCTCATCATCGAGGAACGGCTGAATCACGCCGAAGCCGCAGATTTCATTGTGCAGGCGCTGAATCACGGATTCACGGTCGCCCAAATCGGGCAGGGAGATGCGGGTGCGTCGCTGTTCGTAATCGTTCAGGTGCTCGTCAATGAGCCCGCGAACGGCATGCTGGTCCTCGTGCGGGTCCAGGCTGCGGTGGCGCATTGCCTCACGGATATTCTCCTCGAGCAGAGTTAGATGCTCCGCCCGGGTATCCAGTACGGTGTTCTCCATTGAAATGATCCGATGCTGTGTGGTGTGGTTGTGTGGAATACGGTGAAGCATTGATACATCAATGCCATCATCACCCTACCCTCAGCGCATCAAATTTATCAAAATGTAATAAAACGCCCCTTAATATTTACGAGTATAGTATTTGGATATTTTTGATGCATTGAACCGCATACATCATTACCTAACGTGCACCAACATTCAAAACCCCTAGTCAGGTGTGACTTGCAGAACAGTTGCACGCGCCCCCTCGAACCGCTCACCGTTGAACGCCACCATATTGCACTCGGTGCACACGTAACATTTCGTCTTAAAACCCCGCAGCCACCACTGCTACCCCTGTTGAAACGCCAGAGCCATATCCAGCCCAACACCTTCCCGGGCACAGCATTCAGGCACAACTTTCGGGCACAGCAAAGGGGCGTGCACTCCCCCATCGGGAATACACGCCCCATCACAAGCGATACACCTAGCGGTTAGTCGCCGCCACGAATCACCTTCACAGCTTCCTTAATCGGACCGTCAAAACGCAGGTTACCGTGCTCCAGCACCACGCCGCGGTCACAAATCTTAGAAACCAAATCCAGGTCATGGCTCACCACGGCAAGAGTCTTGCCGGCAGAGCACAGCTCCTGAATCTTCGCGATGCACTTCTTCTGGAACGGCTCATCGCCCACCGCAAGAATCTCATCCACCAGGAAGATATCCGGGTTCGTATGAACCGCAACCGAGAACGCCAGACGCAGGTACATACCCGAAGAGTAGAACTTCACCTCGGTATCGATAAAGTCGTGAATCTCAGCGAAATCCACAATCGAATCGAAGGAAGCCTCAATCTCCTCCTTGGTCATACCCAAGATTGCGCCGTTGAGGTACACGTTATCGCGACCGGTCAAATCCGGGTGGAAACCAGCGCCCACCTCAATCAGACCCGCAATATTGCCGCGAGTGAGAACCTCACCACCGTCAGCGCGCATCACGCCAGAAATCATCTTCAGCAGCGTGGACTTACCCGAGCCGTTCAGACCCAGAAGAGCCACACGCTCACCCTGACGAATATCCAGGCTCACGCCGTTGAGCGCATTGAACTTCTCCGAAAGATCACCCTTGCGGCCCTTAATCAGCCACACAAAAGCTTCCTTCATCGAACGGGTGTGGCGCAGAACGAAGCGCTTCACCAAGTTCTCCACGTGAATCACCACGGGAGCGTCCGGGCTCACCGGCGGGAACTCAAGCTTCTTAATATCCACAGAATCAGAGCTCCTGGGCGAAGTTGCCCTCAAACTTACGGAAGAGCAAATCACCAATCAAAACGGTCAGCAGAGAAATACCAATGGCAATCGGAGTCCAGAAGCTGAAGAGATGCGGAACCACCTGCGAGGCAGGAAGCGCCAAATCCTCAGGACGGAGCGTCGGATGCCAGAAGCCATAGTGGAACAGCTCCACCGCAACGGTCAGCGGGTTAATCATGAACACGTTAAACACCCACGGGTACAGGGTGTCACGCACCATGGTCCAGGAGTACAGCACCGGTGAGAACCAGGTTGCAACCATCAGCAGCATGTCCACAATGTTCTCCGAATCGCGGAAGAACACGTTAGCCACACCGAAAATCAGACCCAGACCGTAAGACAACAGCATCACGATGAGCATGCCCGCCAGAATCGACCCAAATGCCAGGAAAGTCGGGGACCAACCTACCAAGAAACAGGCCAGCAGCATCACAGCAATCTGAGGCACAAAATGCACCAGAGCCACCCACACCGTCGACAGCGAGAACAGCTCACGCGGCAGGTAAATCTTACGAATCAGCGCGCTGTTAACCACCATGGCGCGAGCACCATTACCAAAACCCTCCGAAAAGAAGTTAATGGCAATCATGCCCGAGAACAGGTACACCGCATAGTTGTGCATACCGCGTTCCAAGCCAAGGAACATACCCATGGCAATGTAGAACACCAGGAACTGCACACCCGGCTTAATGTACGACCACAAAATGCCCAGCACCGAGCCGCGGTAGCGGACCTGGATCTCTTTATCGACCAGCAGTCGAAGCAGGTAGCGGTTCTTCACCGCATCCAGGATGCCGCGCCCACGGCCGGGCGCCTTCAGGGGAACAGACTTCAGATCGTTCATCGGGTCAGCTCAGAATCCGTATGCTCAGCGAAGGTCTTAGCCCACGCATCGTAGGAGGCGACCTCAGCAGCCTTCGAACGGTACTGCTCACGCAGCTTCTCCCAGCCGGTCACCAGCTGAACGTGCAACTTAGCGGCCTGAGCCAGCTTCGACTTGAGCTGCTCGGGGTCGCGGCGGTACCAGAACAGGCCGGTACCCTCAGCGTTAGTCGCCAGAGCCGAATCGAACTTCGACAGGGTCCACCAGTTCGTCTCACCGTAGTTCAGCTGAATCTGCGGGTGAGCCTTCGCCTCTTCGCTCACCGGCTTGAACAGCTGACGAGCAACAGTCTTTGCGGTCCACGAAGCGAGCTTTTTATAGCCCGGGGACGCGAAGGAACGGCGGCCACGGAACGGAGGCTTCTTCGTCTGGATAGCCGGGAAGTCATCCACGTTCGGCTTCACCTGAGACTCCGGGTACTCCTTAGCCATCGCACGAATCACCGGCAGACGCTGCGAAAGCGAGGGGTGCAGGTGATCGGGGCCCGAGAGCAGATCCTCCAGCGCCATCAGGCGGCCAGCCTCGGTGTAGTACTGCATGGACAGGGTGTGCTTGACGTCCAAGAACAGGGACTCCAGCAGCACGCGGCCACCCTTATCGAAGGGCGAGTGCAGTAGCGCCGTAATGAGGCGGTTGCGCTCGTGGTAGTACGCCTGCCAGCCGACGGAGTCATCCTTATCGGTCCAGGACACGTGCCACACGCCCGCACCGGGGAAGGACACGGTAGCGAAGCCCGCAGCCTTAGCGCGCAGACCGTACTCAGCGTCATCCCACTTCAGGAACAGGGGCAGAGACAGACCGATTTCCTTAATGACGGTGGTCGGGATGAGGCACATCCACCAGCCGTTGTAGTCCACGTCCACGCGGCGGTGCAGCCACGGGGTGTTACGCAGGTTGTGGTGGCCCAGGTTGTGGCCCATCGCCATGTCCTCGTGCGGCTTAGCGTAGAAGTTACGCCACGGGTCAACAACCTCACCGAATGCGTGCAGGACCGAACGGTCAAACATGTCAAACATGTGCGCACCCACGATGGTGGGTTCCTTGCAGTAGTTCGCGAAGGTCACCATACGCAGGATCGACTCCGGCTCAACGATGACGTCATCATCGAGCAGCAGCACGTAATCGGAGCCGTTGTTGACAGCCTCGAACATGCCGCGCGAGAAGCCACCGGAACCACCCAGGTTGCCCTGGTTGATAATGCGGAACTTACCGGAGAGGGGCTTGACGACCTCTTCGAAGTCCTCGTGGTCCTGCACCTTCTGGGTGCCCTGATCCACAATCAGGAACTCGTGCACAGCATCGAAAATCTCGGGGCTCTCGCCCAGAGCACGAATGTTGTTGATGCAGTACTCCACCTTGTTCATGGTGGTAATCTGCACGGTCGCCTGACC
>CAUUAD010000040.1:0-12795 GCA_963542785.1 Rothia mucilaginosa | reverse complement strand
AAGGCACCCGACGGAGAGTACCGTAAGGCCGACGGTCATGGTCCTGCTCAGAATGTTCCTCTGCCGAAAGCCGAGCCGCAGCAGTACCCCGAAACCTTCGCTGGACTCCGTGAGATGATGCGTGACTGGATTAAGGCACGCAACTACGGTATCCAGACCGGTGACATGCAGTATGTATGGCCCTACATGCTGGACACTTTTGATGAGGACATTAAATTCCTGCACTACATCGAGGATCTTTACAAAAGCGGTGGCTGGGTTATCGAAGGCACCTCAGAATACCAGGCCGAAAGCGATCTGATGTATGACGAAGAAGCCAAAGAATATTGGACTCTCACGCGACGCTTGTGGACTTATGGCATGTACGTAAACCCCAATGGCAAGGTGTATGAGCGTACTAATACCAGCAACGAAAATGAAATATTTATGTTCCGCTATAAGTATCAGAATGGCTACTGGCGACTCTCGGAGCATCGCTCGAATAAGGAGCTACGTGAGCAGGGAATTATCAAATAATGGCCAATAAATTTTCAGGGATTCTAGGAATAACTGTTATTTCTGCGCTCATACTACCCCTTGGCACGTCAGCTGTTGCTCTAGAAGATACTTCAAATAACGACAGTCACAGCATCACAGACCATAACGCCACTCCACCAGCTACAGAGATTGGAAATGAGGGGCTAGATTCCGAAGCACAGGTCGATTTACCACCTCAGCAGGCGGAATCCGAACTCGTAGCTCGAGCGGAGAGCAAACAGAAATCTTTTGAAGAAAGTCATCATCTCATGCATGATGGTCAAGGAAACCAATTCTATGCCTCAATTGAAGACAAGGACTCCTGCGTCACCGCTGATCATCAGCCGGGACAGTACTTCCGTACCTGGATGCAGCCTGACGACGGCAACGACTACACCGGTTACTACAATACCTCCGGCATCGGAACCTACTGCACCCCAGTAGAATCCCGCACCCTAACCGCCAATAACCCCGGAGAGCCTCGTAAACCGAGCCCCGCTGAAATGCTTCAAGAAATTGAAGACAAATTCGCTAACACCGATATTCGACCGCCTATCCTCAAACAGTCCTATAACTCCGGTAACGGCACCGGCAGAGCTAAAGGCGACCCGAATATCTACAAAGGCGACAACGTCAATTTCTACGCTGAAGCCCCCACCGCTTATTGGGAAGGCGAGCTTTCAGCCGGTCACGTTGAAATCGAGTCTTATCCGGTACAGATGACCGTCCAGTACGGCAACGGTGACGAGGGCAGCTTCTACACCATCGGCGAGCCCATTTACCCAAAGTCAGGCTCGAAAGCACGACCGACTGCAACCAGTTATGTGTATAAGCGTTCGGGCAACTTCCACGCCTACGCAACGGTTTCTTATGCTGGCCGATACCGCGTCAATGGCGGCCCGTGGCAGGCCATGCGTACTGTCGTCAAGAAGGACACTGCAGACCCGCTACTGATTCGTGTGTGGTGGGTTGATGTTGGACGCGTAGCCGGTGACTGCAGCTACGACGACACTCGTTGGGGCTGTAAGAACGACCCGACCATGGGCAAGAAGGATAACCCGAACCCGCGCCTACGCAAGGCTGATATCCGCACCGGCCAGCGCTGGCACCTGAACGATAACGGTGACGGGGATACGGAGTATTCGCTGCATCGTGACTGGCCCGACATGTAAACCACTTCTAACCCAACATATAAATAACCGCAGCAGGCGGCCCCGGACATGTAAGCGTCCGGGGCCGCGTTGCTTTGTTTGGACTACTCGGGCTGGGTGGAGATTCGGTCATGAGTTCCGGATTTGTGCCATAGGTTAGTGTCTTTGGTCGTAGCTAAAAACCATGGCAGAAGACGCTAAACCATGGCGCAATTTCTGCATGGGTTACAGCCCCATAGCGAGAAGCCACATGTGTTTCCAGAAGCCACTTATGATGTGGCTGTTCGAAACACATGTGGCTTCTCAATGTTTGCCCTCGGGGAGTCAGAGGTTATCTAGAGCAAATCAGTTCTTGTCTTTCTTATCTGAAACTGCTCTATCCTGAGCAAGCGATTCTTCATCTACAGGGTTCTTAGCATCAATTTCAAATGCCCCCTCTAAATAAGAACCGTAGGGCTTTTCACTCTTATTAAACTTTTCTAGAACAAAATAAGGTGCCATAAATCCTAAAAACTTTGAGATACCTGAATACCAAACGCCAGAGCGCCACACAGCAGGAAGATTAATCATATCCGAATACTTTTCATCAAGGAATGAATACCTTACCCTTGAAGCGTTTTTATACGTTTTTGATGCCACTTTAATTACCTCTGCAAAAACTTCCTCCCTCGCATATATCTGAACGATTTTAATATACTCATGTTCTGCGATTTTCACACCCCTCAGGGCATCGATAAAACCATCCAATACAATATATAAAAGACGGACAGCCATCATACTCATAAAAAAGAGCAGAAAACCAAAAACAATAAAAAGAAATGCCTGGAGATAATCTATTTCAGCATTTAAAGCATGCCCTGAAAATATTACAAAATATTTCGCAAGGAAAATGATGAATACGGCTGAAAAAATAATCGAAATAATATACGAGATAAAATGGAAGATGATAGATATTTTAGAGTCAAAGGAGGGAATTGCTTGGATAGAGTTTACGTTTTCAGTAAAAATATACCCTTCCGGAAGTTCCAAGAGTCTCCTCTGAGCAACTATATCCGAGCACGAAGAAAGCACCCTCCGTTCCCAAACAGCACGATCAAGGGCAGCTTTTCGGGATGCTCTAATTTCTTGATACTCCTTTTCAGTGTCTTCAAAACTATTAGCTCTCTCAAATTCCATGAGCTCTTTATATTTTTCAGATACTTCAACCCATGTCTTATAACGAGTTAGCTCCGGTGGAGTAGCCTGTTTCGACAGCTCCATTTGCTTGTCAATCTTTCGACCGCTCCACCACGCGACAAGAATTGAGCCAAGAAGACCAATTGCAGAAGATACTATTGTTGTCCAGGGTATAGCGGTAAGACTCTGCGTAGATTCCGTCCCCTCAGCTAGCACCTGTGCTAACAGTAGTTGGTTCGTCATCGGTGATTGTTCCTTTCCTAGCAGGCGACCCCGGACATGTAAGCGTCCGGGGCCGCTTTTTTAGCGCATCAAAATCTGCGTCTTATACTTGCTTTGAGGGCTTTGAAAGAAATAGGAGGTAAATTCCAAACATGAGCTTAATTGCCGCATCAATATATGCAATTACCTCTAATGGAATGTCGCTATAAATATAACCCACGAAAATATTAATGGCGCAGATAAGACCCAGGTATATCATTGACTTTCCATGCACAAAATAATAGGGGAAGAAATGCAGCGCGGTTGCCATGAGTGCCCCCAGCCAAATCAATCTCCAATTTTCAGTTGCAAAGAATGGGCCACCCAGCAAAGCCATTAAGACAAATAGTAAAATAACAGCGTACGATGATACCTTCTTTTGAAAATCGCTCGAAGGGCCATCGGACAGTCTATTCAGCACCTTTTTATTCATGTTGATTGAGAAAAAGCTAACGACGTAGCCAATACTGAATACTTGCATGTTTATTATTTGTTTTCCTCCGATCAGGGTAGCTATAGCTATAACTGCTGCCACCACAATTAGCCACAGGCCGCATGCCCTCTTATAGTTAAATTCTAACTTTTCATCTTTGTTATAGTTTAGAAAAGTCATCGATACCTCCAATAGCCTCTCGTAAAGTCACTACTCTTGTTGCGCCGCTAAGTTTTAATATGAACAAATTCTGCAATATGTCAATATAGTCCGGTCATTCTGTCTGTTAATTACATCCTCTGTGATTATATCAACATGGCAAGAAGGGTCCATCAAAAAGCGAAAAGGGCAGCCCCGGATGCGCGTGCACCCGAGGCCGCTTTTGTTTTGCAGTGCCGAAAATTGTGCCATAGGTTAGTGTCTTTGGTCGTAGTTAAAAACCATGGCAGAAGACACTAAACCATGACACAATTTCTGCACGGGTTACAGACATCCCCAATAGCGAGAAGCCACATGTGCTTCCTGAAGCCACTTATGATGTGACTGTTCAAACAGATTAAAATTTCTCTTCAAAATCTTATATACTCACCTCCTAGATTCCCCCTAAAGCAGACATCTAGTCAGCAGATTCAGAATTATTTTTAGAGTCAGAATTATTTTTATAGTCAGAATATATCTCACCAATATTCTTCACCAAACAGTAAACATAAGAAGCAACTATGCAATTTATTGCAGCGCAATCATTTTTATACCCTCGATTACATTCAATCACTTCCTTTATGTCATCCGAAAAATACTTATGGACATGTTCTACAATAATACCTGTAATGACATTGCGAATTTCCTTATTGATGAGATGCACAACCAAACAAGCGAACAAAAGATTAAATGCGAAGAATATAGCTACAAAAAAATCACCGCATGATTCCCAAGGGATATGAAGATCCGCAAATAATTCAGGTTTTTCTGCAACAAAAACTTCAATGATATATATGGAAATCATTGAAAGCATCATCCAAACCATTAGAGTATTAAATGCAACTGAGCCGCGCATCTTAAAAAATTCAAAAAACTTTAATTTTCTCGATTTTAGACCAGAAATATTAAATTTATATATTTCAGGAAATAGGTGCATATTAAGACTAATACTAACCCACAAACAAAACGCAAGGAGCAGAGTAGCCAGGAGTATAAAAACACTACCTCTTCCTGCTGGGAAAACGAGAGACACTAAAACAGCAACAAGCCATAGCACGGCAACTTTTACCCACTCCACCCCAGAGAAGTAAGCCCGAGTAACACCCTTTACGCCAAAACCAATATACTCCCTGCTGCGAAGGAATATACTGTCGAATGTATTAGAATCAGCAATATCTGACTCAAGTACACCTTCCTTATAAGTATTATCAGATGCACTCGAATGAGACGACTCCTTCTTCATATCTACACTTTCTTTATAAATAATTCTATATGCTAATTCGCTAGACATACCCTGGATACTCGACACGCTCTCATCTCGCCTCGACGCACTATTAACTCGCCGTAAAACCGAGGCATACTTAACCAGAATATCCCTCTCGTTATATGTCAACATCAGAGAAGAAGACAATGTAAACCACGCAAAAAATAGCAAAATCCACAGCGGCATATCCCCATATCTAGCAAGATTCATATCCAGTGGAACAATCATCTTACCCCAGCCCGGACCATTACTCCAGTCTCCAAATATTGCAGGTGCATACGATGTTCCCTGCAGATATCCAGACAAAAGACCGTGCCAAAACACGGCCACAAATACAATAAACACCATATAACCTACAATTCTAGCGAATTGCCGGTAGGCGGCACGTCGAGCTTCCCCGTTAACACCATTTTCACCATCTGCAAATTTTCCAACACTTACAAATAAGCTTAATAGCAAACTTGCAATAGAGGCAATAATTCCAATTCTCAGATCAAATACATAATATGGAGAATTGAAAAAAAGTTTTTCAATCAACAGTGTTTCATGCTTCACATTTTGGGGTGACATGATCAAGTTAAATAAATTAACAACAAGGGGAGCAAAATAAATTAATGAGACCCCAATGAATACCCTTATCGGAATTATGATGACGTTATCCCAAAATATATTTTTTCGTTTTTCCTCATGTTTTTCACCCCATACTTTATTTACCTCGTCAATTTCTTGTGACTTGTTGACTTCGTCAATAACTTCTTGGATTTTCATTGGTGATTATTCCTTTCCTACATCGTTGTCGGCGGGCTATATACAAGAAAAGCGTTGCCCCCAGGCCAGTGCACATTACACGCACCAGCCTGCGGGGTTCAGCTGCGGCTATTCGGCCACGTTACGCAATGGCGTTATGCACCCAGGAGGGTCTTCGGGTTGACCGGAGTGCCCGTGCCCTCCGCCAGGTGCTCAATACGCTTCAGGATCAGGCCCTCACGCAGCGCCCACGGGCACACGCGCATCGTCTCAATGCCGAACGCCTCCATCGCCGCCTCCGCAGCGATAGCGCCCGCCAGCATCTGCTCCGCACGCGCCTTCGAAACACCCGGCAAATCGCTACGCTCAGACACCGTCATCGCCTCCATGCGACGAGTCCACAGACGCAAATCCTGCAAATGCATCTCACGCTTCACATGCGGGCCCGCCGAATACGGCGCCGCACCACAAATACGCGCCAACGAACGGAACGTCTTCGACGTACCCACCGTCATATCCGGCGCACCATAACGCAACAGATTCTCCGCCACCGGGGCAATCTGCTCACGCACATACTTACGCAGACGCTTCACTTGCTTAGGGCTCGGCGGCTGCTCATCAAAAAACTCACGCGTCAGACGACCCGCACCCAACGGCACACTCATCGCCGCATCCGGCAACGCATTCGTACCCGTCGAAAACTCAAACGAGCCGCCACCAATATCAAAATCAAGGATGCGGCCCGCACCCCAACCCTGCCAGCGGCGCACCGCAAAGTACGTAATCGCCGCCTCCTGATCACCCGAAATACCGTTCAGGCTCACACCGGTCTGCTCACGCACCTGCTGCAACACCGACGCACCATTACCCGCCTCACGGATAGCGCTCGTGGAGAACGCCAGCAGGTCCTCCGCCTCATTCTCGATCGCGAAGTCGCGGGCGCTAGTCACGAAGCGGGTCAGTGCGTCCGCGCCCTCCTGCGAAATGTTGCCCTCAGCGTCGAGGTACTGCACGAGCTGCAGCGGAATCTTGTGCGACGCGTACGGTTCGGGGCGCGCTCCAGGGCTGCCGTCAATCAGTAGCAGGTGGACCGTATTCGACCCGACATCCAGAACTCCCAGGCGCACGATGCGCTCCCCTCCCCCGCCCCGCGGCGGGATATCGTCTGTGTGCGGTACCGCAGGTGCGGTGCCTCTTCCAGTCTGTCAGAGGCGCGGCTCACTCCGCAAACAATCCGGGCGGATGCCCAGCATCAGCACAGGCATACACATTCCTCGGGCACGCAAAAGGCGCAGGAGGCGCCCCACCCCGCTAAGGGGTTCGGGACGCATCCTGCGCCTTCAAGTAGAAACGCTACTCGGCTGGCAACGCGGCAGATTACTCGGCGGTCTTCTTTGCCGCGGTCTTACGAGTGGTCGTCTTCTTCGCGGTAGTAGACTTTGCGGTCGTCTTCTTAGCAGTAGTCTTCTTAGCCGTGGTGGTCTTCTTCGCGGCGGTCTTACGCTTGACCGGGCCCTTCGCGCGCTTGTCAGCCAGCAGCTGCACCGCACGCTCGTGGGTCAGCGACTCGACCGACTCCGCACGCGGAACCGTAATGTTCGTAATACCGTCGGTGATGTACGGGCCAAAGCGGCCGTCCTTCACCACGATCTTCTTCTCGCTGACCGGGTCCACGCCCAGCTCAGCCAGCGGAGGCTTAGCCGCCGCACGACCGCGCTGCTTCGGCTGGGAGTAAATCTCCAGTGCCTGCTCCAGCGTAATCGTGAAGATTTCGTCCTCGCTACCAATCGAACGGGAGTCCGTGCCCTTCTTCAGGTACGGGCCAAAGCGGCCGTTCTGCACTGTAATCTCCACGCCCTCAGCGTCGGTACCGAGCACGCGCGGCAGGCTCATCAGCTGCAGTGCCTGCTCCAGGGTCACGGTCGCCAAGTCCATGGACTTGAACAGGGACGCGGTGCGCGGCTTGGCGGGCTTCGGCTTCTTCTTCGGCTTGGGCTTGCCGTTCTTGTAGTATTCGGTCGGCTGCGCGTCCAGATATGCCTGAATCTGCTCCTCGGTCATCTCTTCGATGACTTCGGTGACGTAGGGGCCGTAGCGGCCGTCGCGTGCCACGATCTGGTTGCCGGAGACTGGGTCAACGCCAAGCACGCGGCCGTCGGACTTGCCCTGTTCGAGCAGTTCGCGTGCCTTCGCTTCGGTCAGTTCGTCCGGTGCCAGGTCGGCGGGTACGTTCGCGCGGATCGGCTCGGTCAGTTCGCCGGTCTCGGTGTCGAGGGTGCCTTCGGCTTCCAGGTAGGGGCCGAACTTGCCCACGCGCAGCACAATGCCGTCCGCAATCGGGATGGAGTTGATGCTGCGGGCGTCAATCTCGCCGAGGTTGTCGACGATGGGCTTCAGGCCGCGCTTGGAGCCGCCGCCGAAGTAGAACTCGCCCAGCCATTCGACGCGGGATTCTTCGCCGCGTGCGATGCGGTCGAGGTCTTCTTCCATCTGCGCGGTGAACTCGTAGTTCACGTAGGGGCCGAAGCTGGATTCGAGCAGGCGCACCACGGAGAACGCGATCCAGGACGGGATCAGCGAACCAGAACGAACGTTCACGTATCCGCGGTCCATGATGGTCGAAATAACCGCCGCGTAGGTGGACGGGCGGCCAATGCCCAGCTCATCCAGGGTCTTCACGAGGGACGCCTCGGTGTAGCGCGGGGGCGGCAGGGTCTCGTGGCCGGCAGGTTCAATCGCCTCGGCGGTCAGTGCCTCGCCGGTGGTCAGGTTCGGCAGGCGCTTCTCAGCGTCCTTCGCCTCACGCTCAGCCACGCGGGATGCGTCAACGCCCTCCTCGTAGGCGGCGAGGAAGCCGCGGAAGGTGATGACGGTACCGGATGCAGCGAACTCGGCGTCCTGGCCGTTAGATGCCACGGCACCCAGGCGCACGGAGGCGGTGGAACCGGTCGCGTCAGCCATCTGGGAGGCGACGGTACGCTTCCAGATCAGTTCGTAGAGGCGGAACTCGTCGTTGGACAGGGAGCCGCGCACAGCGTCCGGGGTGCGGAAGGTGTCGCCGGCGGGGCGGATTGCTTCGTGGGCTTCCTGCGCGTTCTTGCTCTTGGAGGTGTACACGCGCGGTGCGGAGGGCACGAATTCTGAGCCGTACAGCTCGGATGCCTGACGGCGTGCAGCGGAGATAGCCTGCTCGCTCAGCGCCACCGAGTCGGTACGCATGTAGGTGATGTAACCGTTTTCGTAGAGGCGCTGCGCCACCTGCATGGTCACGCGGGAGGAGAAACGCAGCTTACGTGCGGCTTCCTGCTGCAGGGTGGAGGTGGTGAACGGCGCTGCGGGGCGGCGCTTGTACGGCTTGGTCTCAACGGAGCGCACGGAGAACGCGGCGGACTGCAGGGCTGCGGCGAGCGCGCGGGCGGCTTCCTCGTTCAGGTGAGTGACCTTGGAGGTGTTGAGGGTGCCGTTGTCGGCGAAGTCCTTGCCGGTGGCGATGCGGTTGCCGTCTACGGCGACCAGCTTGGCGTCGAAGCCTTCGGAGGCTGTGGTCAGGAAGCGTCCGGTCAGGTCCCAGTAGTTGGCGGCGACGAAGGCCATGCGTTCGCGTTCGCGCTCAACCACGAGGCGGGTTGCGACGGACTGCACGCGACCTGCGGAGAGGCCGCGGCCGACCTTGCGCCAGAGTACGGGGGAAATTTCGTAACCATAGATGCGGTCGAGGATGCGGCGGGTTTCCTGTGCGTCGACCAGGTGCAGGTCGATGTCGCGCAGTTCGCCGAAGGCACGCTGAATGGCTTCCCGGGTGATTTCGGGGAAGGTCATGCGGTAGACGGGTACCTTGGGCTTGAGGACTTCCTTCAGGTGCCATGCGATGGCTTCACCTTCGCGGTCACCATCGGTTGCCAGGTAGAGCGCGTCTACTTCTTTGAGCTTGCGCTTGAGTTCGGCGACCTTTTTCTTTTTGTCGGGATTGACCACGTAGTAGGGTTCGAAGTTCTCTTCAACGTTGACAGCGAACTTGCCGACGGGGCTCTTTTTGAGGTTTTCGGGCAGTTCGGAGGGCTGCGGAAGGTCGCGGATATGGCCCATGGACGAGTCGACGAGGTAGTCCTCGCCGAGGTAGCTGCTAATGGTTTTGACCTTGGAGGGAGACTCCACAATCAGCAGGGCTTTTCCGGTCTTTGCCTGAGCGGGCACGGCACTCCTCTATCTGTGTGTTGAAAAGCTACGTATTCAACCATAACCTACGCTGGCGCTTGTGGGCGCCGGCGGGCTGTGGTGTACGTGGGGTGAGGTGATCGGTGGGGGTGTAGTTTATGTTGGGTTGATGTGGTGCGCTCGGTGCGTTTCATGCGGCGAGCGCGCGGTGGCCCGGCGCGAGGCGAGCTGGCACGGTTCTAGTTGATGAGGACCGGGCGTGTTGAGCTTGCATGAGTGCGCAGGGTACTCGGTACATCATACGGTACCGGAGCGGTGGTGTGTGCACGGTGGTGTGTGCGCAGGGCGGGTGCGCGGAACTCATGCAGGGTATAGCGCTGGAGCGCACCGCATTCGCTCACCTGCGTTTCTAGCTGGTGAGGGTGTCAGAGTCGGGGTGGGTGCCGTCCAGGTATGCGGGCAGCAAAGGGTATTCGCGGCCGTACACGGTCTGCGGCGCGATGCGCACCCACTGCATTTCGTGGGTTTCGGAATCGGGCAGGTCGAAGGTGCGCACAATCTGCGGGGTCATTTCCGGCGGTAGCCAGTGGGCGATACCGACCACGATGACGGAGCGGATGCCGTCTTCGAGGGTTTCGTCGATTTCGAAGGCGACGCGGCGGCTGACCACCACGGAGGAGAACTTGTTGCCGCGGGTGGTGCGGATGTAGATTTCCTGCTTGTCGTCTTGGCTGGCGACGGCGTAGAGCACGGGCAGCACATCGACGTGCTGTCCGTCAGTGAGGATGAGGCGGCCGAGAGTGTTCGCGTGCAGACGCTCCCAGCATTTGTCGACGCTGATACTTTCATCGGGGTACAGGTTACTCATGGTTTCAGTGTATGCGATGGGGGTGGGCACTCTTGCGCAGATGACAGTTTTGGTCAGTGGGTGGGTCGGGTTTGGTTAGTGGGTGGGTCGGGCGGTCGGTTGCGGCGGGTGCGTAGAATGGTGTGCATGACTATTTCTGCCGCCACTTTCGCTCCCGAGTACGCCGCCGTTGCGGATGCTCCCCGTAGCGATGATTACGCCCGCCTGACCCGCATCCGTGAACGCCTGCTGGCGTTGAACTACAGCTATGACGCTGTGCAGGAGCTGCTGGGTGTTGAGGCGGCTGAGGCGATGGCTCGCGACCAGGTGGTTCCGGGCCTGTGGCGTGTGGAGCACGTTCTGCGCGGCGATTACAGCGCGGAGGAGAAGAACCTGGCGCGTTTGCTGGCGTTTTTCCTGCTGGCTCGCCCGCTCACTGAGGCTGAGGCAGCCGAGGTTTTCGGCGATACCCTGGTCGACTTCGAGGCTGCCGCGCTGATTGAGCGCGACGCTACAGATTCCGCCCGCTGGACCGCGAGCGTTGACCTGCGCCCGCACGCCGCCGATGACGGCACCGAAATCTTTGTTGCCGCCGACCTGGGCGCGCATCAGCGCCCCGGCGTGCTGCGCAAGGATCACGTGCTCGGCATTGGCCACGCCTCCCTGACCCTGGCGCAGATTACCGAGCGCACTCCCGTCAAGCGCGCCCTGGATGTGGGTACCGGTTGCGGTATTCAGACCTTCCACCTGCTCGCCCACGCTGAGCACGTGACCGCCACCGACATTTCGGAGCGTGCCCTGGCGTTCACCCGTTTTAACCTGCTGCTGAACGCGCAGACGCTCAACATTGATCCGCAGAACCCGCAGGCGCGTGTGAGCCTGCGCGAAGGTTCCCTGCTGGAGCCGGTCGCCGGTGAGCTTTTCGACCTTGTGGTGTCGAACCCGCCGTTCGTGATTACCCCGCGCGTTGCCGGTGAGAGCGCCGATGAGCAGTTTACCTACCGTGACGGCGGCCTGCCCGGTGACGAAATTGTGAGCACGATGGTGCGTCAGCTACCGTCGGTGCTGGTGCCCGGCGGCCGCGCGCAGATGCTGGGCAACTGGGAGATTATTCGCGATTCTGAGGACCCGGAAGCACCGCGTCCGTGGGATGAGCGCCCGCGCGCCTGGGTTGCCGACGGCGGCGCGGAGGCGTGGTTTATTCAGCGTGAGGCGCTGACCCCCGCCTCCTACGCGGAGACCTGGTTGAAGGATGCGAGCGAGAACCGCGACCGCAGCCACTACGAACAGACCTACGTGGCGTACCTGAACGACTTCGCTTCCCGGAACGTTCATTCTGTTGGTTTCGGCATGATTTGGCTGCGCCGCCCGAGCGAGGCGACCGCTGCAGGCATGACCGAGCCCCTGCAACGTTTCGAGGAGATTACCTACCCGATTCAGCAGCCCATCGCCCGCGCCCTGACCGAGTCTGTGCGCCGCTACGACCGCCTCGCCGCCATGGACGATGAGGCGCTGCTCGCCGCGCACCTGGAGGTCGCCGAGGACGTCACCGAGGAACGCCACGGCCGCCCCGGTGCCGAGCACCCCAGCGTCATTTTGCTGCGTGCCGGTTCGGGCCTGTGCCGCACCCAGCTGCTCTCCACCGAGACGGCGGGCTTTGCTTCTGCGAGCGATGGTGAGCTTGCCGTGGGTCAGATTGTGGCGGCTCTTGCCATGCTGCTGTCCTGGCCCGAATACGACGAGGCTGCCGCCGCAGCGCGCGGTACGCAGGAGCAGCATCCGCGCGACACTCTGCTGCATGCGGTGCGTGAACTGGTGCTCAAGAGCTTCCTGCACTTTAGCGACGAGCACGCGGCAGAAGAGCAGAGCTAAGGGTGCGTATTTGGTCTCTTCGCCCTTCCCTGCTCGATCGCCGCGCCTTGGTCGCTTGCTGGCGTGAAACTCTCCTGGCGCAGAAGGTGCTGCGGGGTCTGACGCGCGGGTACACGAATCATCCGCAGCTGATTCGTTTTCGCGCGCATCCGCAGCCGCTGGAGGCGGTTGCCGC
>CAUUAD010000039.1:0-12924 GCA_963542785.1 Rothia mucilaginosa | reverse complement strand
CAAACGCAACCTAGACACAGAAAACCCCCGCCGTCCTGTAGCGAACTACAGTACGGCGGGGGTTTCACGTACGCTCCCCTGCGGGCACATCCTCAAACAGCGAACCAACCAGCTACGGGCTGGCGGGCAGGCCGCGGCGTGACGTCTTACGCGAGCAGGGTCGGCTTCACCTGACGGAGCTTATCCAGCAGACCGTTCACGAACTTCGGAGATTCATTCGTGGACAGCACACGCGCCAGACCGACAGCCTCAGAAATTGCGACAGCATCCGGAACTTCGTCATTGTACAGAAGCTCCCAAGTGCCAATACGCAGCACGGCACGGTCCACGGCGGGCATACGCTCGAAGGACCAGTCACGGGCGTAAGTCTCAACAAACTCGCGGATCTCTTCGTCGTGGTCGCGGACGCCACGAATGATTTCCTCAGAGTAAGCAGAGATCTGCGCTACCGTGTACAGTCGGCGGCGGCGGAGTACCTCAATATAATCTTCGTTGCGCTGATCCGCCTCGAAGAGCACTTCGAGGGCGCGCAATCGGGCTTTCGTACGCGAATTCATTAGTCGTTCACGCGACCGAGGTACTCACCGGTGCGGGTGTCAACCTTGACCTTGGTGCCGGTCTCCAGGAACAGGGGAACCTGGATCTCGTAGCCGGTCTCAACGGTTGCGGGCTTGGTGCCGCCGGTGGAGCGGTCACCCTGCAGGCCGGGCTCGGTGTAGGTGATTTCGAGGACCACGGATGCGGGCAGCTCGATGTACAGGGGGCTACCCTCGTGCATTGCGATGGTTGCGGTCTGGGACTCGAGCATGTAGTTTGCTGCGTCGCCGACAACGGTTGCGGGAACGTTGATCTGGTCGTAGGTCTTCATGTCCATGAAGACGTAGTCGTCGCCGTCCTGGTACAGGTACTGGTAGTCGGAGCGGTCAACGGTTGCGGTTTCGATCTTAGCGCCGGCGTTGAAGGTGCGGTCGACGACCTTGCCGGAGGTAACGTTGCGCAGCTTGGTGCGGACGAATGCGCCACCCTTGCCGGGCTTAACGTGCTGGAACTCTACGACGGACCAGAGGTTGCCGTCAATCTTCAGGACGGCGCCGTTCTTAATATCGGTAGTGGATGCCATGGGGCTCTCCTTCGTGTCATCGACGCTCACGCCGTAGTGGTACCCGGCGAGGCGCTAAGTTTTCAATGAGCAAAAATATGTCCCGTACATTCTACAGGATGCGCACGAATTTGCCTAGCAGGGGCGCCACAGTTTTTCTGTGGCACCCCGCCCGGCTGGCGCGTATTAGCAAATACGTACCGGGTGTATCCGGCGAATATACGGGACCCGTCACCTACTCGGTAATCTCCTGGTAGGTCATGTACAGGATCGAGTCGTCCGGCACCTCGTAGACGCGCGGGCGAGCCAAACCGTCAAGGATGATGAAGCGCAGCAGGTTGCCGCGTGCCTTCTTGTCGCGGCGCATTGCTTCGAGCAGCTGGGGCCATGCATCTGCCTTGTAGGAGGTGGGCAGGCCCAGGGATTCGAGGATGCGGCGGGTGCGTGCCACGAGTTCTTCGTCGGCGTGGCCGGTTGCCAGCGCCAGTTCGGCGGCGTAGACCATGCCGACGGACACTGCCGCGCCGTGACGCCACTGGTAGCGTTCGTTGCGCTCAATGGCGTGGGCGAGAGTGTGGCCGTAGTTCAGGATTTCGCGGCGGCCGGATTCGCGCAGGTCCTCGGAGACGACCTCAGCCTTCACGCGCACGCTGCGCTCAATGAGCTCACGCATCACGGCGGACTGCGAATCGCGCACGGCCTGCGGGTTTGCCTCGATCAGGTCGAGGATTTCGGGGTCTGCGATGAAGCCGCACTTGACGACCTCACCCATGCCGGTCAGCAACTCGTGCTCAGGCAGGGTGCGCAGGGTGCCAATCTCGCAGAGCACCGCGGCGGGCGGCCAGAACGCGCCGACCAGGTTCTTACCTTCGGCGGTGTTGATGCCGGTCTTACCGCCCACGGCTGCGTCCACCATGCCGAGCAGGGTGGTCGGAATGTGAATAACGCGCACGCCGCGCAGCCAGGTTGCCGCGACAAAACCGGCGACGTCGGTAATAGCGCCGCCGCCCACGGAGATGATCGCGTCGGTGCGGGTGAAGTCGTTCTGACCGAGCACCTGCCAGCAGAACGCCGCCACCTGGTAGTGCTTTGCCTCCTCAGCGTCCGGGATTTCGGCGCTGAACGATTCGTAGCCCATGGCGCGCAGGTCTTCCATGACCAGCTCACCGGTGGAACGCAGGGCACGCGGGTGAATCACGAGCACCTTCTTGGTGCGGTTGCCCAGAATTTCGGGGATTTTACCGAGCAGGTTGTGGCCGATGAGAACCTCATAGTTCTCGCGCGGGGAGCTGCCGGTCACCGGGATGCGGGTGATATCTTCCGCGCCGGAGGCACCGAAAGTGGGGGTGGGCTGAGTGCTCATCATGTGTCCTTTCACAGGTGAGGGGTTATGCTTGGGGGCGCTGCGCGCGGGAGGCGCGGGTTGCGGTCACGTACGCCTGGATTTCGGCGGTCATCTCGGTGATGGGGCGGCCGCCTCGTGCGTCCAGGGTGAAGTGCGCCAGCTCTTCGTATCGGCTGCGGCGGCGCTCAAAAATTTCGGTCCACCGCTCGACCGGGTTCGGCTGCAGCAGCGGGCGGGTCTTGTTGCCGGTAATGCGCGGGGTGACGGTGTCAGCATCAACGAGGATGTACACCACGCATTCGTCCTTGAGCAGCTCCGCGACCGAGTCGGTCATGGGCGCGCCACCGCCCAGGGAGAACACCGTGTTGCGGTACACGGGCGAGGTGAGGACCTCTTCGATGGTTTTGCGTTCGAGCTCGCGGAAATACGCCTCACCGAAAATCTCGAAGATTTCGGAGACCTCGCCATAGCGTTCCACGATGAGCTGGTCGGCGTCGAGGAACTCGTAGCCGTAGAAACGCGCCAGGTGCGTACCAATGTAGGTCTTACCTGCCGCCATGGGGCCAATGAGCACGATGGGGCGAGAGCGTTCCGCAAAGTTCTCGTGCATTTCACGCACCTGCTGCGGGTGGATGCGAGCGCCGGCGGACTCGTCTTCTGCGAGCGTTTCTGCGGGGACGGTGAGCTCTGCGGGTGTGGCAGACTCAGCGGGAGTTGCAGGCAACTCCGAGGTTTCGAGGGGCTTCTCCTCTGCCTGGTTCTCTTCTTCCACTGCGGGTGCAACGGGTGTTGCGGATACTGCGGGTGCGGCAACCTGAACCTTGCCGAACAGCGCCGGGGTCGGACGAACCGGCTTGGAGGGTTCAGCCGCGGGCACAGCTACGGAAGTTTCGGGCACACCTACGGGGGCTGCGGGCGTGACCGGTACAGGCTTGGGTTCAGCCTTCTGCACGGGAGCAGAAGCGCTCTCCCCCGCCGCCTCTGCAGGCTGAGCCTGCTTCGGAGGTGCCGGCTTGGGCGCGGCAGGCTTAGGCACAGTCGGCTTGGGCGCAACGACTACTGACGGCGCGGCCGGTTTTGGAGCTGCGGGCTTGGGTGCTTCCGCCTTCGCGGGTTCCTTGTGGGGTTCTTCTTCGGCGGTGCCCATACCCTGCAGGGCGCTGAGCAGCTTCAGGCGCAGGTCCTCATCCAGGCCGAGCGCCGGGTCGGCGTCCTCAGATACCGAGGAGGCGTACAGGCGCACACCCTGCGTGCTCGCCGTAGCAGCGGCGGGCAGGGGACGGGCGCCAGAACGCATCAGGTCAGCGGGGGTGGGCACGCGAGAAGCCGGGCGCACAGAAGAAACTGACGCGGAAGAAACCGAGGCGGTAGCCTCAACAGCCCCAGCGCCCGCAGCCTCAACACTCCGCTCAGCCGCAGCAGGTACACCGGGTTCAGATACACCGGATTCTGCGCCGGGTTCCGGGCGCGGCGAAGCGCCCCCTCGCGCACGCTGCGTTGCCGCAGCAATACGCGCAAGGGGGCTCGAAGCGACCGGGCGAACACCCTGCTCCACAGAAACCTCCCCGGAACCGCGACCCTTCGTGCCGCGGCCCTCAGACTCTGCCGGAAGGGGCACTACGCGTCCCAACCGGCAACGTTAGACTCCCACGCCAAAGACGCCGGAATGGCGTCCAGGTAGGAATCCATGTTGCGGCGAGTCTCACCAATCGAGTCGCCGCCGAACTTCTCCAGCGCGGCCTCGGCCAGCACCAGGGCGACCATGGCCTCCGCCACCACACCGGCGGCGGGAACGGCGCACACATCCGAACGCTGGTGGTGGGCGCGAGCCTCCTCACCGGTGGAGGTGTCAATGGTCTTCAGGGCCTTCGGCACGGTCGCAATGGGCTTCATTGCCGCGCGCACGCGCAGCAGGTCGCCGATGCTCATGCCGCCCTCAATGCCACCTGCACGGTTGGTATCGCGGGTAACGCCGTGCTCACCGATGGAAATCTCGTCGTGAGCGGCGGTGCCCGGGCGGTCAGCGGTCGCGAAACCGTCGCCAACCTCAACGCCCTTAATAGCCTGAATACCCATCAGGGCGGCGGCCAGGCGCGCGTCCAGGCGGCGGTCCCAGTGCACGTACGAACCCAGTCCGGGAGGCATACCGTACGCGAGCACCTCAACCACGCCGCCGAGGGTCTCGCCGTCCTTGTGCGCCTCGTCCACGCGCTGAACCATCGCGTCGGAGGTTGCCTTGTCGAAGCAGCGCAGCGGGTCAGCGTCCAGCTGCTCAACGTTGCGAGGCGAAGGCACCGGGGCACCCTCGGGGGCGTGCACGCCGCCCACAGCCACGGTGTGAGACACCAGCTCAACGCCCAGAGCCTTCAGAATCTGGGCGGCAACCACGCCGAGCGCCACGCGGGTTGCGGTCTCACGTGCAGAGGCGCGCTCCAGCACCGGGCGAGCCTCAGAGAAGTTGTACTTCTGCATGCCGGTAAAGTCGGCGTGACCGGGGCGCGGGCGAGTCAGCGCCGCGTTACGGGCACGGTTCTCAATCAGCTTCGGATCCACCGGGTCAGAGCTCATCACGTCAGTCCACTTGGGCCACTCAGTGTTCGCAATCTCAATAGCGACCGGGCCGCCCTGAGTCAGGCCGTGACGCACACCGCCGAGGATGCGCACGCGGTCCTCCTCGAACTTCATGCGGGCACCGCGGCCGTAGCCGAGGCGGCGACGAGCCAGGGCGTCACGCACCATGTCGCTGGTGAGTTCCACACCGGCGGGTACGCCCTCAATAATGCCGACGAGCGCCTCGCCGTGGGATTCTCCGGCAGTGAGCCAACGCAGGGCCATAGGTTAACCTCTTTTCATCGCACCCGCACCGCAGCGCAGGAGGAAGGAATAATAATTCTTCACGTGTATAAATAGTGTATAAAATGCCTGTTTACTGAGCGAGTGAAAGCACGCTTTTTTCACGAAACGGAAGCACGAGGGGCAAGATCAACCGCCGCGCACATCGCATTGATTAGACCCAGCAGTTCGGCGGGCTGCAGTTCACGGCCGGTAAACAGCAGAACCTGCTCCACCGCCTGATACAGCAGCATCTCCAGGCCAGAAACCACCGTGCCGCCGTTAGCCTCCCAAGCGCTCGCCAGCACCGAAGGCCACGGGTTATACGCAACATCGAGCAGTACCGGCCGGTGCGTTGCGGAGGCGCCCTTCAGCCCGCTCAGCTGGTTCGCCCACTCATCCGCCGCATGGGCAGGAAGAGTAGACACCACCGGGTGATGACCGCGCTCCGCAAGATTCTGCGGCAAATCAGCCAGGGAAACCTGCTCCAGCTGAACGCCCAGGCGGTCCGCTACCTCCTGCACGCTACCGAGCTTATGCAGCGAACGGGCGTACACGCTCACACGGGAATACCCCAGCTGATGCAGTGCGGTCAGGGCGGAAATAGCGGTCGCTCCCCCGCCCACAATCGCGGCAGAATCCTTAAGCGGCTCCGGCTCCAAACCGGCGTGGCGCAGCGCGTTCACGATGCCGATCACATCCGTGTTATCGCCCAGCACCTTCTCACCGCGCGGATACACCGTGTTCACCGCACCGGTCACTCGGGCAGTCTCACTCAGCTCATCGCAATACTTGATGACCGCGGTCTTCAACGGCATCGTCACCGACAGGCCCGCAATATACGGGGTGTTCTCCGTACCGTCCGGGTGGCGCACACCGTGCATAATCGCTGGCAAATCATCGGGCAGAGTATCGCGGCGATCATAGCCCAAGTCCTGCTCACCCAAAAAGTCATACGCGGCACGATGCAGCGCAGGCGACAGCGAATGCGCAATAGGGTGCCCCAGCACGTAGGCGCGGCGAAGATACGGGGCCTCACGGTACGGTTCAGTCTTCATCGATAGATACTCTCTCGCTCTCAACGCTGGGGAACGCTCTCAACACTCAACGCTCGGGGCTTGCGGGCTTGCGGACACGCACGCCACGAACCCGCGTTCATAGGCGCACTCTACCCATTTTAAGGGACAAACCAATATTCAGGTATAGCCCAATAACAAAGCACAGCCCAGCATTCGGGTACAGCAAAGGCGGGCACCTCCCCCACTCTCGTGGAGGCGGTACCCGCCTCAGCAAGGAACCTTCAGTCCAAAGCTACCGAATCATAGCTACCGGCTAAACCGATTAGCTACAGCGGTTCGGGTGCTTAGAACACCACTGGTTGTACTCTTCAACATAACGCTGGTGCTCAGCGTAAGTGCGGGAGTACTTAGTCTCACCGGAGTCCAGGTCCACAGTCACCCAGTAGTAGTACGGGTTCTTCTCAGGAGCCGCAGCAGCCTTAATCGAAGCCAGCTGCGGGGAACCAATCGGACCCTTCGGAAGACCCTTATTCGCATAAGTGTTGTACTTATTGCTCTTATCGGCCTTCTGCTCTTCAGTCAGGTGGTACGAACGGACACCCAGACCGTAAGTCACGGTCGCATCCGACTGGATCAGACCCGAGGTCTCACCATCGGGGTTGTTCAGACGATTCTCAATGATGCCTGCAACCGCCACGTAGTCCTTCGGCTGAGCCTCAAGCTCCACGATGGAGGCAATGGTCAGAACCTCAAAGGTCTTCTGGTCGCCGCTCACGCCGGCTTCCTTCAGGTCAGCCTTGGTCTTATCAACCATGGTCTGAATGACCTTCTTGATGTCGGTGTCCTTCGGGAAGCGGTACTCACCCGGGTGCAACCAACCCTCAATCGAGGGGAAGTTGCTCGGCACACCGTACTGGGTGTAGTTGCTGACCGCGTCCTCAACCTGCTTGCGGGTGAACGCGCCATCGGAGCCAGAAACAATCAGGTCAACGGTCTCGCTCACGCGCTTACCCTGCGGGATTGCCAGGTACAGAACGTTGCTGTTCGCCTCAATAATGGTCGTAATCGCGCTCGAGCTGCTCATGTGCTGCTGAAGCTCGTAGGTGCCAGGCTGCAGGTACTTGCCCTTGCTCTCCTTGGTGTACACCTCAACGAACTTATCAGCATCAGCAATAACGCCCGCCGCTTCAAGCTCCTGCGCCACCTGCGCGGTGGACTGGCCAGAACGAATCGTGAACGTCACGGTCGTACCATTGCCACCACCCGAGTAGTCACGATTCTTGAACGGGTCGTAGCGGGTAATCAGGGCACCAGAAATGATGACCAGCGCCACGACAAACAGGGAAATCGCGCTCAGCATGATGGCGCGGCGACGGCGCTTACGCGCACGCAACGTAGCCACCGACACGATTTCCTGTTCCATCGTGATGCCGGTAATGCCCTTACGTTCATCCTCAGCCGTCGGCCTAAAGAGGTCGAGCCCGCTTTCTTCGGGCTGTTTATTCTGTTCGGTCACTGAAGGTTCTCCGTTTCGTTGACGGCACCGACCGTGGTCCCTTCTGACTCGGACGGTCGGTTTTCTTCGTGGGCCGGATCGCTCACCTTGTACCCGGCTACGGACTGCCCCGCCTTGAGGGCATCCAGGCTGTACTGCAGAATGTTCACAGCCGCCACCTGGTCAACCATAGTCTTGAAATCTCGGCTGGAAACCCCAGCCTCGTGCAGTGCACGGTGAGCGCTCACGGTGGTGAGTCGCTCATCCACCAGCCAAATGTTAATGTGTGTTTTCTCTTCGGCATCCAGCTCGGAGCGCAGAGCCTGAGCGTACTCCCGAGCCATTTCAGTGGAGGGAGAATCCCCACCACGCATGGTCTTCGGAAGGCCGACGAACACCTCCACCACCTCGTTCACCTCAATCAGCTTACGCAGGACGCGGCGGTCAGAGTTCTTCTTCGCGTCGCGGCGCAGCGTCTTGAGCGGGGTGGCGAGAATACCGTCGGGGTCGCTGAGGGCGGTGCCGACGCGGGCATTACCCACATCGACACCCATCCGCACTCCGCGCTGGAATTCTGCCATGTTTAGGCCTGAGCCTGTGCGATAGCGTCGCGGACAGCGTCCAGTGCAGCACCAATCTTGGATGCGTCCTGGCCACCACCCTGAGCGACGTCGTCCTTACCGCCGCCACCGCCGCCGAGAACACCGGCAGCAACGCGGACCAGAGCGCCAGCCTTCACGCCAGCCTCACGAGCACCCTCATTGGTTGCCACCAGGACGACGGGTCGGCCATTAGCCACGCCCACCACGGCGACAACAGCGGCCTCGGAGCCGAAGCGCGAACGCAGATCCAGAGCCAGGTCACGAACGCCGTTAGCGTCCAGTTCGCCAGCGTCATGCGCCAGAACGCGAACAGAACCGATGGTCTGTGCGTTCTCCAGCAGCTTGCCAGCCTCAGCCTGCAGCTTCTCGCGGCGCAGCTGAGCCAGTTCCTTCTCGGCAGCCTTCAGCTTAGCCAGAGTCTGGTTAATCTTCTCGGGCAGATCAGCGGAGGACTGAACCTTCATCAGGCCGGTCAGCTGGTTCACCAGGGTACGCTCAGCAGCCAGGTGGTTGAAGGAGTCCAGACCCACCAGAGCCTCAACACGGCGGTTACCGGAGCCAACAGAGCCCTCGGTCAGCAGGGTCAGCGAACCAATCTCAGCGGACGAACCAACGTGGGTACCACCGCACAGCTCGCGGGAGAACTCGCCGCCGATTTCAACAACACGCACCACGTCGCCGTACTTCTCACCGAAGAGGCTCATAGCGCCCAGAGCCTTAGCCTCAGCCAGCGGCATCTCACGGGTAATCACCTCGTGGTTATCGCGGATTGCGAGGTTAGCAACCTCTTCAACCTCACGCTTAGCGGACTCGGACAGGCCCTCGTTCCACGCGAAGTCGAAACGCAGGTAGCCTTCCTTGTTGAAAGAGCCACGCTGAGTAGCCTCGTTGCCGAGCACCTGGTGCAGGGCAGCGTGAATGATGTGGGTACCGGAGTGTGCCTTCTCACCGTCGCGGCGGCGCTGAACGTCAACCTGTGCCACAACATCGGCACCGGTGTGAACCTCGCCCTCACGCACAACGGCGCGGTGAACGCTCAGGCCCTTCACGGGCTGCTGAACGTCCTGAACGTCAATGACGAAGCCGTTACCGGTAATGACACCGGTATCAGCTGCCTGGCCACCAGCCTCCGCGTAGAACGGAGTCTCATCCAGGACAACCTCAATCTTGTCGCCAGCCTTAGCGGCGGGAACCGACACGCCGTCCACCAGGATTGCGCGCAGCTTAGTCTCAGTACGCAGCTCGGTGTAACCGGTGAAGATGGAGCCGCGCTCGTCCACAAGCTTACGCAGCTCGGACAGGTCAGCAAACGCACCCTTCTTCGCCTTAGCGTCAGCCTGCGCACGGTGACGCTGCTCAGCCATCAGCTCACGGAAAGCCTTCTCGTCAACCTTCACGCCAGCCTCAGCAGCCATCTCCAGGGTCAGGTCAATCGGGAAGCCGTAGGTGTCGTGCAGAGCAAACGCCTCAGCACCAGAAACAGCGTTAGAGCCGTCCTTCTTAGCGGCAGCAACAGCCTCTTCCAGACGCTCAGTACCGGTCTCAATGGTGTGCAGGAACGCCTTCTCCTCAGCGTACGCAATGCGGGAAATACGCTCGAAGTCGTCAGCAACGTACGGGAAAGCACCCTTCATCGCATCACGCGAAGCCGGGAACAGCACGGGCAGGCAGGGCTCAGTCACGCCCAGCAGACGCATCGCGCGAATCGCACGGCGCATCAGACGGCGCAGAATGTAGCCGCGACCCTCGTTCGAGGGGGTCACGCCGTCAGCAATCAGCATCAGCGAGGAACGGATGTGGTCAGCCACCACGCGCATACGCACGTCGTCCTCATAGCCCTCGTCCTCAGCGGACTCAGAGCCGTGGTACTTCTTACCGGACAGCTCAGAAGCAGCGTCCAGAACGGGGCGAACCTGGTCGGTCTCGTAGAAGTTCTCAACACCCTGCAACAGCATGGCAAGACGCTCAACGCCCAGACCGGTATCGATGTTCTTCTTCGGCAGGTCACCCAGAATCTCGAAGTCATCCTTACCGATGCCCTCGCCACGCTGGTACTGCATGAACACGAGGTTCCAAATCTCAATGTAACGGTCATCGTCAGCCGCCGGGCCGCCTTCCTTACCGTACGCGGGGCCACGGTCGTAGAAGATCTCCGAGTCGGGGCCTGCGGGGCCGGGCTGACCGGTGGACCAGTAGTTTTCCTTCATGCCCATACGCTGAATACGCTCAGCCGGGAAGCCCACCTTGTTGTGCCAAATGTCGAAGGCCTCATCGTCACCCTCATAAATGGTGACCCACAGACGCTCCGGATCCAGGCCGAAACCACCCTTATCCTGAGGGGTGGTCAGCAGCTCGTAAGCAAACGGAATCGCCTGCTCCTTGAAGTAATCACCGAAGGAGAAGTTACCAGCCATCTGGAAGAAGGTACCGTGACGCGCAGTCTTACCGACCTCTTCAATGTCCAGGGTGCGGATGCACTTCTGCACGCTGGTCGCGCGGGAGAACGGAGGGGTCTCACGGCCCAGGAAGTAGGGAATGAACGGCACCATACCGGCAATGGTGAACATAGCGCCGGGCTCGTTCGAAATCAGCGATGCCGAAGGCACCACAGTATGGCCGCGGGAAGCGAAGAAATCGATCCAGCGCTTAGAAATCTCCTGTGAGAGCATCTCGTTCCTTAGAGTAATCTGTGCGAAATTCTAAATTAGTCTACTGACCTATGGTGCCTGCCCAAGAGCAAAATGGCTAATCGAGCCAGTCTCGTACCGTGGTTTACGGGCAAAGACACCACCTTTTAAAACCTAGTTGAAGAAGCCGTCACCGAGCTGACGGTCACGCGCAATACGCTGCTCACGCGCTCGCTTCTGAGCCTCTTCCAAGGAGGCAATCTCAGCCTCCACCTCAATAAGTTCACGCTCAGCCAGGCGGCGGTTCGTGGACTCAATCTCAGCGGAGCTCATCTGGCGCTCCCACGTATCCAGGGAGCCAGGACGCAAATCCTGCTTCTGGCGCTCCACCTTAGCGTTGAGCTCCATCTCCTTCTCCTGCATGCCCTCACGCACGCGGGCGGCGAACTCAACAGCACGCAACGCGTACGGCTGCAGGGGCTTGCCAATCGGCGAATCGAAGAACTTTCCCATCTGAGACTCCGGGTTGAGGGCAAGCTCACCGTGCTCACGCTTGAGCAGGGCGCTGCCGGGGGTACGCTGAGCAGGTTCGGAGGCGGCACGCCTAGAAACGAAGTAACCAACCGCCGCGCCGGCGCCAAGCAGAAGAGCTGAACGAAGCAGACCCATTAGTTCTCACCACCTGCAGAGTAAGAGGACTGTGCCGAACCGTACTGACCACCAGCGGTGTTGCCAGTGTTGCCGGTGCCGTGTGCATCGCCGGACTTACCGCCGCGGAACGCCTGACGCACACCGTACGAGAAGGATGCAACCTTAATCAGCGGCTGACCCACAGTCGAGGTCACCAGCGAGGACAGCGCAGAAACGTTCGCGGACGCATCCGAAACGTTCGAGGTGATGTCGTCAACCTTCTCCAGCTGCTCATTGGTGGTCACCACAGTGCGGGTCACCTCTTCAATGAGGGGGCCGGTGCTCTGGTTCAGCGAACGAATCGTCACGATAAGCTCATCAAATACCTTGGTCAGGCGAATAATGGGTAGCGCAAGAAGGGCCACCAGAATCGCAAAAACTCCTGCCGCAATCAGGCCCGCAATATCTCCGCCGGTCATCTATAACCCCATTCCGCTCAATGCATGATGCTTATCAATAGTCGTACAGGACCGCATGCCACCGTGGCACGCAGCCGGATTGTGCGTACAGTTCAGGACCGTATACACAGTTCAATCCCCTATTTTAGTCGAAAAATCCTTCAAGCGCCCCCTAAACTCTCATGAAACTCCCAGCGAAGGAAGATTCACAGGTTCAGCGGCACCACTGCCCTCTGGTGTATATACCCAAAAAACCCGCGCGTTAAACGGGAACAACCCGCCCCCACCGAACGGTGCAGGACGGGTTGCTTCTCGAAAAATCGAGATTATGCCAGACGCGAGTAGTACTCAACGACCAGCTGCTCGTCGCAGATCACGGGGATCTCTTCGCGCTTGGGCTTGCGCTCAAGCTTTGCATGCAGCTTCTCGATCTCAACGTTCAGGTATGCGGGAACCTCGGGCAGAACTGCCTGGTGCTCGCCTGCAGCCGCAGCCTGGAAGGGGGTGGTCTTCTCAGCCTTGGGGTGAACGTGGATCAGCTGGCCGGGCTTGACGTGGAACGAGGGGCGGTCCACGCGAACGCCGTCAACCATGATGTGACGGTGAACAACCATCTGACGTGCCTGTGCAATGGTGCGGGCGAAACCTGCACGCAGAACCAGAGCGTCGAGGCGGGTCTCGAGCAGCTCGACCATGTTCTTACCGGTCTGGCCCTCGGTACGCTTTGCCTCGAGGTATGCGCGGCGCATCTGTGCCTCGCGGATGTTGTACTGAGCGCGCAGACGCTGCTTTTCCTTCAGCTGGGTAGCGTAGTTGG
>CAUUAD010000038.1:0-12985 GCA_963542785.1 Rothia mucilaginosa | reverse complement strand
GTGGAGGGCGACCAGGCTCAGCCGCTGACCGATTACCTGAACCGCATGAAGTTCATGATGCGCGTTGAGGTGCAGAACCTCAGCGATGAGTACGCCGTGCTGGAGAGCGCCCGCAACCCGATCCTGCAGGACGGCTCGGTGCATCCGGCGCTCGCTGAGGCTCAGCCGCTGGTGTGGGAGGACCCTTGGCACACCCCGGCACCGGGTAGCTACCGTTACGATGAGGCGGGCGATCATCACCCGGGTGCGGACTACAAGCGTTTCTTGAGCATTGTGCCGCGCTCTGTTCTGCCCGCCCTGGCTGAATCTTCGGATGCGCGTTTTGCGGGTCTGTGGGCTGCGGAGGCTCTGCGTATTGAGGCGTGGCGCCCGCGCTACGGCACCGAGGCGGACGATAAGACCATCCCTCAGGAGCTGGATTACACCCGTACCGCGGTGCATTTTGATAAGGGCTGCTACAAGGGCCAGGAGACGGTGGCCCGCGTGCATAACCTTGGCCGCCCGCCGCGCCGCCTGGTGTTCTTGGATATTGACGGGTCGGAGCACACCCTGCCGGCGGCGGGTAGCGAGCTATTCGTGGAGGGCAAGTCTCGCCCGGTCGGTCGCATTACCTCGGTGGCGTTGCACCACGAGGCGGGCCCGATTGCGTTGGCTGTGATTAAGCGCGGCGTTGATTCGCAGGCGCCTTTGCGTGCGGTTGATGGCGGCGACTTCCTGCCCGATGGCTCGCCGGCACCGGCGACCGAGTACGCGGTGGCTCAGACGACGGTGGTTTCGCCGGAGTCCGGTGAGGTGGCGCGTCGTTCTTTGGCGGGTCAAGACTTCCTGAAGCGCTAGAGCATTCCCCACCAAAAGCTACCCCAGCTAGAACCGCGGAGGCGGACACTCGTTGTGAGTGCCCGCCTCCGCGGTTCTAGTATGTGCGCCCAGCTAATGCGCTGAGGCTGTGGGGTTTAGCGGCCGAAGAGGACGGCTGCTTCGTCCCAGCGTTCCTGAGGTACAGACTTCAGACCGTCCAGTGCCTCTTCGAGGGGTACGTACTTGATTTCGGTGCCCTGAACGGAGACCATCTTGCCCCACTGCTTCTGAGCGACCATGTCGACTGCGCCCATGCCCAGGCGGGTTGCGAGCACGCGGTCGTAGCCGGTGGGTGCGCCACCGCGCTGGATGTGGCCCAGGATGGTGTTACGGGTCTCGACGCCGGTCATCTTCTCGATTTCGTGGGTGATGTACTCACCGATACCACCGAGGCGGGGACGACCGTCCTTCTCGGTACCCTTGTTTGCCATGACGTCGTCGAAGCCTTCGGGGATGAAGCCTTCAGCCACAACAACAAGGGGAGAGCGGCCGCGGTCGTGTACTTCCTTGACCCATTCAGCAACCTGCTCCATGGAGACCTTGACCTCGGGGATCAGGATTGCGTGTGCGCCTGCAGCCATACCGGAGTGCAGTGCGATCCAGCCGACGTGGCGGCCCATGACCTCGGCAACCATGCAACGGTGGTGCGATTCACCGGTGGTGCGGATGCGGTCCATTGCCTCGGTCGCGATGGACACTGCGGTGTCGAAACCGAAGGTGTAGTCGGTTGCGCGCAGGTCGTTGTCGATGGTCTTGGGCACACCGATGACGGGCAGGCCTGCGTCTGCCAGACGCTTTGCGCCTGCGAGGGTGCCTTCACCACCGATAGCGACGATTGCGTCGATGCCGTGGCGTTCCATCATGATTTCGATGTTCTCGGGGCCACCGTTGGGGCCGTCGAAGGGGTTGGTGCGGGAGGTACCGATGATGGTGCCGCCCTGGGATGCCAGGCCGCGGACCTTCTGGCGGGGCAGGTCCATGTAGTCGCCTTCAACGACGCCTCGCCAGCCATCGCGGAAGCCGACGAACTCGTAGCCGTACTTCTTGACACCGTTGAGCACGGCGCCGCGGATGACAGCGTTCAGGCCGGGGCAGTCGCCGCCGGAAGTAAGCAGACCGATCTTCATATTGGCTCCTTGTTGATGTCTGCGCATTGGGGTGTTGTGCGCGCGTATATAACTATGACCTCCGCGATTTTGGCACGGGAATGTGTGCCGGTCGGGAGGTCGTTCTCTTGGTCTCTATTTTAGCGGTGTTTGGGTTGTGTTGGTAGTGGTGGAAAGGCGTGGGAATGCCCAAATCGCGGCATAAAAGTTCAGGTTTTTGAAACCTGTATGTTTGGGTTTGAAACACAAATAGCCGCCGCTTCCCACCTATGGCACCGAAGAGGCAAACGAGGCCTCCGCGCATCCGAAAAGATGCGGGAGGCCTCGAACGTTTTAAAAATATTTTTAAATCTTTGTGGGATTCCCGGTTTTTAGGACATAAAACGGTCAATAGCCCTGTGTTTGATCGTTTTGTGCCGGTTCACCCAACACCTAAACCGCACCTCCCGCCGGGGCAAGAGACGCGGTTCGGAGAGCCGCGAACTAGTCGCGTGCCTGACCGAGGAACTTCTGCAGGCGTGCCAGGCCCTCTGCCAAATCCTCGTCGCTCAGGGCGTAGGAGAGGCGCAGGTAGCCGCTGGGGCCGAATGCCTCGCCGGGAACTACGGCGACCTCAGCCTTTTCGAGGATGAGCTCAGCCAGCTCTGCGGTGGTCTGCGGGCGTACGCCCTCAATTTCCTTGCCGAGCAGTTCGCGTACATCCGGGTATGCGTAGAACGCACCGGTGGGTACGGGGCAGTGCACGCCTTCAATAGCGTTCAGGCCATCTACGATGGTGCGGCGGCGGCGGTCGAAGGCTGCGTGCATGATTTCCACGTCGTCCTGCGGACCGGTCAGAGCGGCAAGGGCTGCGCGCTGGGCGATGTTGTTGACGTTGGAGGTCATGTGGGACTGCAGGTTGGAGGCTGCGGCGATGACGTCGCGCGGGCCAATCATCCAGCCCACACGCCAACCGGTCATGGCGTAGGTCTTTGCCACGCCGTTGAGGATGACGCACAGGTCAGCGAGCTCGGGCACCGCCTTCAGGATGGAGACTGCCTGAACACCGTCATAGGTGAGGTGCTCGTAGATCTCGTCGGTCAGCACGAAAATACCCTTGGACAGCGCCCATTCGCCGATGGCGCGGGTTTCCTCTTCGGTGTAGACGGCACCGGTCGGGTTGGAGGGGGAGACGAAGATGAGTGCCTTGGTGGCGGGGGTGTAGGCGGCTTCGAGCTGCTCGACGGTGACCTTGTAGTGCTGGTCGCTACCGGCGAATACCTCGATGGGGTTGCCGCCGGCCAGGCGGATGCATTCGGGGTAGGTGGTCCAGTAGGGTGCGGGTAGCAGGACGTCGTCGCCTTCGTCGATGACGGTTGCGAATGCCTGGTAGACGGCCTGCTTGCCGCCGTTGGTGATGACGACCTGGGAGGGGTCAATTTCTACGCCGGAGTCGCGCAGGGTCTTTTCGGCAATTGCCTTCTTCAGTTCGGGAAGACCGGACGCGGGGGAGTAGCGGAAGTTCTTGGGGTCGTTGAGCGCTTCGCGTGCTGCGTCCACAATGTGCGCGGGGGTGGGGAAGTCCGGTTCGCCTGCGCCGAAACCGATGACGGGGCGTCCCTGAGCCTTGAGTGCTTTTGCCTTTGCGTCGACGGCAAGGGTTGCGGAGGGTGCGATGGCACCGATGCGGCTTGAAATACGCGCCATGGGGCTCTCTTCTCTTTCTTCTTGTGCGCTGCCGGCGTGAAGTCGACAAGGAAATAGGTGATGGGAATGCGCGTGTGGGACCAACCCGCGCGTGATGGGCGCGGGTGTGTGCGGCGTTCCTTGTAATAGGATACGGTCCACTAGTAGAGATACGGAACCCTTCGTCAAGGTATCTCAAGAGGTTTTTCGAAAAATATTACATTTTGAAGTTGCATCGGCCCCGAAAGATGGTTTACAGTTAGTTCTGCACCCGCAAGGGTGTAATTGTTTGCCCCTCTAAAGCCACGGCTTAGGAGGCAGTGGAGGAGTAGACAAGTGAGAAGCAACTCTCACACCTGAAGTTAACGCTTCAAAGGGTGGTGGCTCAATTGGTAGAGCAGCGGTCTCCAAAACCGCAGGTTGCAGGTTCGAGTCCTGTCCGCCCTGCTTTTATTGCCTCAATAAATAATTTGTACGCCCGCACTCCGGGCGTACTTTTTTAGACTCAGAAAGGGGCAGAAGAAATGGCATCGTCTGCTACCGCCGAGAAGGTTGTTCAGCCCGGCGCATCGTCGAAGAGCGATAAGAAGCTCGGTTTCTTCGGCCGTATTTTTGCATTCCTCCGTGAAGTTTTTGCGGAGTTGAAGAAGGTCACTACTCCCACCGGACGTGAACTGGTTGGTTACTTCTTCGGAGTTCTGTTCTTCGTCGTGGTGATGCTCCTTCTTATTTCTGGTCTGGATTATCTTTTCGGCCAGGGAGCATTCTGGATTTTCGGTAACGGAACCATTCAGCGTAACTAGTACTGGATGCATCCTTATTTGGGGTGCCCCATCAGTGATTTCCCTCAGCGCATTGGTGAGTGGGAGTCCCCTCTAGATGATTAACGATAGAAAGTAGGAGCGACGTGTCCGAGCAGGAACTGGTATCCGAGATTGAAGAGGTCGAGGTAGCCGCTGCTGAGGCTACTGAGGAGTCTGAGGCTATTGAGCAGCAGGCTGAGGAAGCTACCGAGGCTGTCGAGGTGGCTGAAGCAGCTGCTGAGGCTGCTGAGGAAGTCGACGCTCTGGAAGAATTCAAGTCCAAGCTGCGCCGTCAGATGGGCGACTGGTACGTGGTGCACACCTACTCCGGTTACGAGAACAAGGTGAAGACCGGTATCGAGACCCGTATCCAGAACCTGGAAGCTGAAGATGAGATCTTCGAGGTTCAGGTTCCCATGGAGACCGTGGTTGAATTCAAGAACACCGTGAAGAAGACCATCCGCCGCGTGCGCGTTCCCGGTTACGTTCTGGTGCGTATGGAACTGACCGACCACTCGTGGGGCGTTGTCCGCCACACCCCCGGTGTGACTGGCTTCGTGGGCCAGGATGCGTACAACCCGGTCCCGCTGCGTATGGACGAGGTCTTTGACATGCTCCTGCCGGTCTTCGAAGAGCAGCAGCAGAGCCAGGGCCTGCCCGTTTCCAAGCCCGTTATCGAGTCCGACTACACCGTGGGCGAGAACGTCCGCGTGAAGTCCGGCGCTTTCGAGGGCATGGACGCTACCGTTTCGGAGATCAAGGGCGAGTCCCAGCAGATTGTCGTGATGATTTCGGTCTTCGGCCGCGACACCCCGGTGACTTTGAGCTTCACCGAGATTGAAAAGATTTAACGCTTCTAGCGTGTGAATATGAGCCTCGCACTTCGGTGCGGGGCTCATATTTTGTGTTGGCTGTATAACCGGTGGCGGCTGTGCGGGTGGGGTTTACTTTTTCTGCTAGCTGGCGCTGGATTAAGTTGCTGATTAACGCTAGAATGTTGGTTTGTGTATGCGCATGTCACGCTTTCATGCGGATGCACGGGTGACCGCGCCACGGTCACCGTCTTGCCGGCGTACGCTCCTGTGCGTCGGTTCCCAGCTAAGAAAAGGACCCTACATTGGCTCCCAAGAAGAAGGTCACTGGCCTCATCAAGCTGCAGATCCAGGCAGGCGCCGCTAACCCGGCTCCCCCCGTCGGCCCCGCACTGGGCTCGCACGGTGTGAACATCATGGAGTTCTGCAAGGCATACAACGCTGCAACTGAGTCGCAGCGCGGTAACATCATCCCCGTTGAGATTACCGTCTACGAGGATCGCTCCTTCACCTTCATCACCAAGACCCCTCCGGCTTCCCAGCTGATCAAGAAGGCTGCTGGCGTTGCTAAGGGCTCCGCTGTTCCTCACACCACCAAGGTTGGTTCGCTGACCGAGGCTCAGGTGCGCGAGATCGCTGAGACCAAGATGCCCGACCTGAACGCAAACGACCTGGATGCTGCTTCCAAGATCATCGCAGGTACCGCTCGTTCCATGGGTATCACCGTCGAGTAATTTCGGTTCGCCGAATAGCCGAGTAATCGGCACCGTAGATTTTTCTACACAGAACTTGTAAATGCCCGTCGTATGGACGGGATGTGGCAGAGCCGAGCGCGGCTCACGAGACCACAACTGCATAAGGAGAAAAGCAGATGGCAAAGCGCAGCAAGGCGTACAAGGCAGCTGTAGCCAAGATTGAAGAGGGTAAGCTCTACACCCCCGCTGAGGCAGTTGCCCTGGCGAAGGAAACCTCTTCCACCAAGACCGACGCAACCGTTGAGGTTGCAATGCGTCTGTCCGTTGACCCCCGTAAGGCAGACCAGATGGTTCGCGGTACCGTGAACCTGCCCCACGGCACCGGTAAGACCGCTCGCGTGGTCGTTATCGCAGCAGGCCCCAAGGCTGCTGAGGCTGAGGCAGCTGGCGCTGACTTCGTTGGTTCCGACGAGCTGATCGCAAAGATCGCTGGCGGCTGGACTGACTTCGACGCAGCGGTTGCAACCCCCGACATGATGGGCAAGGTCGGCCGCCTGGGTAAGATTCTGGGTCCCCGTAACCTGATGCCGAACCCCAAGACCGGTACCGTGACCATGGATGTTGCAAAGGCTGTTGCAGACATCAAGGGCGGTAAGATTGACTTCCGCGTTGACCGTAACTCCAACCTGCACTTCATCATCGGTAAGGCTTCCTTCACCGCTGAGCAGCTCGAGGAGAACTTCCAGGCAGCTCTGGAAGAGGTTAACCGTCTGAAGCCCTCTTCGGCTAAGGGTCGTTACATCTCCAAGGCAACCGTTGCTACCACCTTCGGCCCCGGCATCCCCGTTGATCCGGCTGCCGTTGCTGCCTAAGGTATGCACCTGTAGCTTCTAGCAGTTAGCTAGTAGTCGCTCCCGACGTTTAGGCGTCGGGGGCGATTTTTTGTGCTTGATTTTGTCTGTGTGAAGATTCAAAACACAGCGTGAAGATTCAAGACATTGCGTGACCGGAATCGATTAAAGTACGTCACGGACTTCCAGCTTGTATAGGCTTAAAACATAGAATGATTTTCTGGTCCCTGGTTCCTATGGCGTTGCCCATGCCCCGGCACCGTCGAAACACATATTGGGGCTGCGTGTCCCCATCCTGCCCTACAACTATGAGAGGTAAAACCTAATGCCTTCTTCCCTTCAGAGCGAGCAGAGTGCCCGCCGCGGCCTCAGCGTGCCGGTCAATTATTTTGCGGTGGCGCTGGGTACCGGTGCTTTGGGTGCTGCCTGGCGTACCGCTGCGTCGAAGGGAATGGCACCTGATTGGGTGGGGGAGAGCATCTTGGCTTTTAACGCTGTGGTGTGGCTGCTCCTTGTGGGTTTTCTGGTTCACTCGGTGGTGAAGTACCGTGCGTGGGTGCGTAGTTTTTGGGAGCATCCGGCGCGTACCTGCTTCTTTTCGCTGATTCCGGCGACGACGGCGCAGATGGGTGCGGCTCTCTACCCGTATGCTGAGGTTCCGGCTCTGACTCTGGTGGTGCTGGGAGCTGTGGGGCAGTTGTATTTCGCGTCTCATCGTATTGCCGGTACGTGGCGTGGTGGGTATGTGCCTGAAGCTGCCTCGCCGGTGCTGTATCTGCCGACTGTGGCGACAAATTTTGCGACCGCTACGGCGATGGGTTTTGTTGGGTGGCACGATATGGCGATGCTCTTCTTCGGTGCGGGTCTGATTTCGTGGTTCAGTGTCGAGGCCGCGATTCTGAGCCGCCTGCGCACCTTGACTCCGCTACCTCAGGGGGAGCGCGGCATTATTGGTATTCAGATGGCGCCGCCTTTTGTGGGTGGTAACGCGTACCTGGCGGCTAATGGCGGCACGGTGGACTGGTTCTTTTTGGTGCTGACCGGTTATGGCATTCTGCAGCTGTTCTTCTTGATGCGTTTGCTCCCCTGGACTCTTGAGGGTGGTTTCTCGATGAGCATGTGGGGTTTCTCGTTCGGTATGGCTTCCATGGCGGCGAGCGGTATTCGCTTGACGGCTGCGGGCTCGCTGGGGTTGGTGGGTCCTGCGCTAACGGTGGCGGGTACGGCTTTCCTCATCTTCCTGTGGGTGGGTACGCTGCATCTGGCGTTGAAGGGGCGTTTGCTGGTACGAACGAGCTAGGGTGCTCACATGAGACTCTGGTGCGAGGCTCGCGCGCTGTTTTATGACGGTGCTTATCTTCTGCACCCGTGCCGGGCATAAGTTTCGGCGATAATGGGGGAATGACTTCTGCATCCTACTCTTCTGCCGCGGCGGAGCCTTTTGAAGGCCTGCGTATTCGAGGTGTGGCTAAGACCTTTGGCACTGATACGACGGTTCTGAATGAGATTGACCTGGATGTGCACCCCGGCGAGTTGATTTCTCTGGTTGGTTCTTCGGGCACGGGTAAGTCCACTTTGCTGCGTATTATTGCCGGCCTTGAGGAGCCGAGCGCGGGTCGGGTGACCTATGCCGGTCAGCCTCTGGAGCGCGGCTCGGTGGGTGTGGTGTTTCAGCGCCCTATTCTGTACCCGCACCTGAGCGTGAAGGACAATATTCTGTTTCCAACCCGGCTGGGTGCGTTCGCCGGTCGGGTTGATATGGACTACTACCGTGAGCTGCTGGAGGCTTTGAAGCTTGAGGGGCTGGAGTCCCGCAAGCCTTCGCAACTGTCGGGTGGTCAGGCTCAGCGTGTGGGTATTGCGCGTGCTTTGATTCGTCGTGCTCCGGTGGTTCTTTTTGATGAGCCGCTGGCGAGTGTGGATGAGCAGATGAGTGCGAGTATCCGCGCCGATATTGTGCGCCTGCATGAGCGTTACGGTTTTACGGGCCTGTACGTGACCCATGATCAGAATGAGGCGCTCATGCTGGGGCAACGGGTGGCGGTGATGGATGCTGGCTACCTGGTGCAGGTGGACACTCCGGGGCGGTTGTTGGCACATCCGCATACTCTGCAGGTGGCTAAGCTTTTGGCGGCGCCCGCGCTGAACCTTTTGGCCCTTAAGGATTCGGAGTCGCTTCCTGCCGGGTGCGAGTTGGCGATTCGTGCGACCGCTTTGTGCCCCGTGGCGGCAGACGCTGCTCATGCTCTGCCGGTGCAGGTGCTCGGTAGCCGCCATCTGGTGGGTGGCATGCTGTACCGCGCGCGTCTGTTGGATGCGGTGTCTCTGCCTCTGGAATCTCGGCGGGCTTCGGCGGATTCTGAGCTGAGTACCCGAATGTGTGCCCAAGTGCGTGCTGGTCAGGAGCTTGAGTTCTTTATCTCGGATGCGCAGGGCGCCACCTTGAACGGCACCTCCCCGAACAGTACTTTCCTGAGTGTGGGGGAGCGGGTGCACCTGGGTGTGGCGGCGGAGCGTTGCTTCTTGTTCTCAGGCGGAAAGCGTTTTTACCTCTAGAACACGGTTTCTGGGCTTTTCAACCGGACCTTTTAGGTTGGAGAAAGAATGGTTATTTGGCTTAAAAGGGGTCTTTAAGTGATTAATCCCGCTTAATCACGTTTTTAACTTGCGACTCGGGCTTTAACCTGAGATGATGAATGAACCAAAGACCGCCGGTCTAGAACTATGTCCTTTATCGCCACCTCGATGGAGACGAAGAACAGAGTTCTGATAAGAGCAGATTTCACTAGAAATCGCCGCCCGCGTAGGTAACTCGAAGTGAATAGCCGTCGCCCTCATGCAGGGTTCCGTCTATCGTGCCTCGTACGCCTACGCGTCGGGGCATTTTTTATTGCTTGCAATAAATGCTTCGAGGCTCTACCGGCGACCTTACAAGAATCGGAAGAAGGAACTACCATGGCGACTCAGGAAAAGATCGCTGCAGTATCCGAGCTGAAGGAACTCTTCGAAGCTTCGAACGCAGTCATCCTGACCGAATACCGCGGTCTCACTGTTGCACAGCTCAAGGAGCTGCGCCGCGCACTCGGTGCAGAGACCGAATACGCCGTGGTGAAGAACACGCTGGCTGCTATCGCAGCTAAGGAAGCTGGCATCGACGCATTCGAAGGCCACCTCCAGGGTCCCTCCGCACTGGCATTCATCAAGGGCGACCTGATCGATGCTGCTAAGGGCCTGCGTGACTTTGCCAAGGCTAACCCCCAGCTGATTGTGAAGAACGGTTACTACGAAGGTGCCGCTCTGACCGAGGACGACGTCAAGCGCTACGCTGACCTGGAATCCCGCGAGGTTCTGCTGTCCAAGGTTGCAGGTGGTGCAAAGGCTACCATCGCACGCATCGCACAGGTTGTGGACGCACTGCGCGTCAAGCTGGAGGAGCAGGAAGGCGCAGCTCCCGCTGCTGCCGAGGAGGCTTCGGAAGAGGCATAAGCCCCTTTCGTGCTACTGCACCAGCGCTGAGATACTCAGCAGCGTGAACGCGAACAGCGTGTAACGCACCCTAAATTTGACCGACCCTCTCGGGTAGGTACTGAAGATTTACACCGCGGGCGTCAGCCCGCACCAGATAGTGAAGGAGCCAAACAATGGCTAAGCTGTCCATCGAAGAACTCATTGCAGCATTCAAGGAACTGTCCCTCGTTGAGGTTTCCGAGTTCGTCAAGGCATTCGAGGAAGAGTTCGACGTCACCGCAGCTGCTCCCGTTGCAGTTGTAGCAGGCGGCGCAGCAGGCGAGGCTGCTGAAGAGAAGTCCGAGTTCGACGTTATCCTGGAGTCCGCTGGCGACAAGAAGATCGCAGTGATCAAGGAAGTTCGTGCCCTGACCTCCCTCGGCCTGAAGGAAGCAAAGGACCTGGTTGACAGCGCTCCCAAGGCTCTGCTCGAGGGCGTTTCCAAGGAAGACGCTGAGAAGGCTAAGGAGCAGCTCGAGGCTGCTGGCGCAACCATCACCCTCAAGTAATCGACTTCTTCTCGATTCTTACGCGGGCGGTGCATCCATCGGATGTGCCGCCTCGCGGCATTTAACAGCCCCGAACCCGCCCGGTATGAAGACTGGGGAGGTTCGGGGCTTTGCCGTGTCCGCTCTTTTCTCCTGTAGCAAACGGCGGCGCGGTCCCATCTGACCGCGCTCACTCGCAGAAGTTGCTGTGACCGCACTGTGCCCCGGATGAGAGAGGCTGAGAGCACTGTGGTGCCTCTCTCCTAGAGCCCGGCAACGGGTCAGAGGTGCCGTATGATGGGATGAGACAACCCAGACATTCCTTTGCACGAAAGCGGATAGACATGAGCGAGCAGAAGAAAAAGAAGAAGAGCGCAACCGAGCGACCCGCCCGCGACTTGGCGGCTGAAGCACAGCAGGTCCTGGACGCTTTCGGTGCCGGTGTTCGTGAAGACCGCGATTACCCGGCTCTACACCTGGCGCCTCCCGTGGGCCGTCTGAATGACCCGAACGGCCTGGTCTTCGATGGTAAGCGTTATCACGCCTTCTACCAGTACTCGCCCCTGCACCCGGAGCGTATGGTCTACTGGCGCCATGCGGTCAGTGAGGACCTGACCCACTGGACCGATGAGGGTACCGCGCTGGTTCCCGATAGCCGCTACGACTCGCACGGCTGCTACTCCGGCTCCGGTATTAAGGTTCCCGGCGGTTTTGAGTTCTTCTACACCGGTAACGTGAAGGACGAAAAGGGCAACCGCGAAACCTACCAGATTCTCGCAACCGCTGGTGAGGACGCGAAGCCGACCCGTCAGCTGCCCCCGCTGATTTCCGGCCCCGCAAAGGGCTACACTGCACACTACCGCGATCCGCACGTTTTTGAGCGTAACGGCGAATGGTGGATGGTCATTGGTGCTCAGCGTGAGGACCTGACCGGCGCTGTGGTCGTGTACACCTCCAAGGATCGCCGCGAGTGGACCTTCCGCGGCGAGCTGGGCATCAAGGACAAGACCCTCAAAGGCACCTACATGTATGAGTGCCCCTCCCTGCTGAGCATGCGCGATGAGCTGACCGGCGAAATCCGCGACGTGCTGATTTTCAGTCCGCAGGGCATGGAGCCCCTCGGCGAGAAGTACAACAACATTTTCCAGAGCGGCTACATTGTTGGTTCGCTGGATAACGAGACCCTCAAGTTCACCGTGGAGACCCCCTTCACCGAGCTGGATGCAGGTTTCGAGTTCTACGCTCCGCAGACCATCTCCGGTACCGGCCTGACTGCTGACCCGAAGGCACCGCACACCGTGAGCGGCGATGCCCCGGTGATGATTGCGTGGCTGGGTAACGCAGCCCAGGACGACCTGCCCTCGTGGAGTCACCGCTGGGTGCACATGTTCACCTACCCGCGTGAGCTGCACCTGCGTAACGGCAAGATTTTCCAGCGTCCGGTTCCGCAGCTGAATGACGCGATGGAGATGAACCCTCTGTACCGTGAGGAGGAGAAGGGCAAGCTCGTGGAGCTGAAGAACGCCCTGACCTTCCGTCTGCGTGGCCGCGTGAACGTCTCTGATGAGCGCGTGAAGCTGAAGATTAAGGACACTCACGGCGTGGCACTGAGCATCGTTCTGGATAAGGACTTTGTGCAGATGGACCGTGGCGGTACCCGCTACACCGAGGGTGGCAGCCTGCGCCGTCGAACCCTGAAGCGTTCGAAGATTCGCGAGTTTGACCTGCTTGTGGACGGTTCGGCTACCGAACTGTACGTGGGTGGCAAGCTGGTTGCCTCCATGGGCGCTGAGGTTATGACCGCTCGCACCTTCTTCAAGGGCGATAAGCGCCGCGTCCGCCTGACCGGTGGCGAGGTGCTGTCCCTGGAGTATGGCCGCCTCTAAGCTGGGCTTCCGAATGTGATTGAGGGCTCACTCTCTGTGCGGAGAGTGGGCCCTCGCTTTTAAGAACTTTCCCGTGATACCATGTTTTACATCCGATATGTCAAACGTATGACATATGCATGACATGCACACACAGACATATCTCACCTCATTCACAAAGCATCATCCGGTGGTGCTCCAAACAAAGGAGAGCGAGCGTGGACCACAAGTCAGTGGCACAGCGCGTGCTGAAGGACGTCGGTGGCGCCGGCAATATCGTTGCGGCCGCACACTGCGCAACCCGCCTTCGCCTCGTCTTGAAGAACCAGGACAAG
>CAUUAD010000037.1:0-13195 GCA_963542785.1 Rothia mucilaginosa | reverse complement strand
GTCGCCGCACCCGACGGAGACGCCTGAACAGGCGCAGGCTCCACCGCCGAAGGATCAATAGAACCCGGCTTCGGCACACCAAAACCCCACGCAAACAACGGCTGAGCAGGCACCGCCAAAGCAACAGTACCCTCACCCGTAGCCAACGCCTGCCACCTCTGGAAATTCTGCACCACAGCATCCGCAGTCAACGCAGAACCGTTACTAAAATGCGCCTCACGCAACACAAACGTATGCACCAAACGGTCATCAGAAACCGTCCACTCAGTACACAAAGAATCCTGAACCTCAGGATCACCCGTGTAATGATTCGCCACCAACAACGTCTGCAAAACCTGCGCCGTCACCTGATACGTACTCGCCACAGGAAACAACGCCGGATCCAAACCCAACGGCGCCGCACCCTGCGCAAAACGGAACACACGACGCGCATCAGCAGACGACGCACTCGCCGAAGAACCAGCAGACGAACCAGCAGAAGATTGACCAGAACACGCAGAAAGCGCCAAACCAGCACTAAAAAGCGCGCCAAAACGCAAAACGGCACGTCGACTCAAGCCACTCGAGCCGGCAGTAGCTCTCAGCAGCGCATCAGAATTGCCAACAGCTGACGATGCATAAGGCTGATGCTGCACGGGAGGGTCCTCTCTTCCGTCGCGGATGCTTATCTTTCAGGATAACGGTTCAACACCCAACCGGGCGAGACACGCCCACCCCGGCAAGGCGCATACAAGAGAACCCGCCGCCACGAAAACCGTGACGGCGGGCCCAATGTGAATGTGTGTGCGCGAGGGGGGACTTGAACCCCCACGCCATAAGGCACAGGAACCTAAATCCTGCGTGTCTGCCAATTTCACCACTCGCGCGTAGCGTCACCCCACATCCGAAGATGCATGCGTCTGAGGCAACAAAAAATTAGTGTACACCAGGAACCAAGGTTCTCCAAGCCTTAAAAGAAGCCCTCATAGGGCAAAAAGTCCGCAAACACGCCGAACAACAGCCCTCTCAAGAAGCAGTAGAACGGCGATACACAAACCCCAGAAAACGTGACCCTACTTCGGGTCAATACCCAAATCACGACGCAACTTCGCCACATGACCCGTCGCACGCACATTGTACTGAGCCACAGAAATAACACCCTGCTCATCAATCACAAACGTCGAACGAATCAGGCCCTCATACACCTTGCCGTAATTCTTCTTCTCACCCCACGCACCATACGCCTCAGCCACAGCATGATCAGCATCAGACAGCAGCGGGAACGTCAACGACTCCTTCTCCACAAAACGAGCAATAGCCGCCGGCGAATCCGGAGAAACACCCAACACCACGTAACCCAACGACTTCAACGACGCCAAATTATCGCGGAAATCGCACGCCTCCTTCGTGCAACCCGGCGTAGAAGCCTTCGGGTAAAAATACAAAATCACCTTGCTGCCCGCATAATCACTCAGACTGTGCTCCTTACCCGACGCATCAGCAAGGGTAAAAGCAGGCGCCGGGGTACCCGGCTCAAGACGAACGCTCATCAATAACTCCTCAAAACATCAATAGAAATCAGCAGGGGAGCGGCGGATGCGCCCCACACAGTACCAAGGGCGGACGCGCCCCATGCAATACACACAGTCTAGTGTCCCACACACCCCACCCAAATAATGTGTTCAGGCTCACGCTAAATCAACTTGCGCACACCACAAAAACTCGCGTATAGTATTTTTCTGTTGCAAGGGAAACCTTGAAAAACAAACAAGCGCCTCTAGCTCAATTGGCAGAGCAATTGACTCTTAATCAATGGGTTCTGGGTTCGAGTCCCAGGGGGCGCACATTAAAGAAAATCCCGCTGATTCTTCGGAATCGGCGGGATTTTTGCGTTCCCCGAATAAATACAGTTTTTGGGCTTGGGGAGCTTGTGTTCGGCTTTGTTTCTGATGATGCGCGCCTCATGTTTCCTCCGCGCCTACGCAGGGGCACTCGTCACCCGGACGCTCCGCTCCTCCTTGCTTCGCTGTGGAGAGCGTCCGTGTGACACCCTGAGGGCGCATCCGGAAAACACGGCTCGCTACCGATGTGCTGCCCCGCTCCTCTTCACGTCCTGTGGTTCAGGGGTTCGCGGAATCCCGCCGGTTCGTTGGGTTGCGTGGTGGTTCAGTACGTGCGCCCCGTGCCTAGCGAACTGTGGCGGGGGAAGGCTGTCGCGGTTTAGCCTGTTGTCTGGTGGTTGGGTGTTTTGCCTGTAGGGGCGAGGACGTGCACCGCCCCTCAAGCGTCCAGCATGGCTGGGTGTAGATATGCGAAAGCCCGCCGCAACCCAAAAGTCACAGCGGGCATTCACCTCAAAAAGTCACACGGCTACAGGACCGGCCAAATCCGCGTCACAAACTCACGGAAATCCTCAACATCCTTACCCTGCTCCAAAAGTCCAGTGCCAAAGCGAGTCGAAAGCTCAGCATTATCCTCAAAAGACAAGAAGAATGAGCTACCATTCACCGACTCGATTGTCACCGCATCATCACCCACACGATACGCATGCAGCGCATTCGTATTATCAATCGTCGTAGCAGTACCCGCAGGCGTCAACGCCGGCAAATTCACCGGAGCAATAATCACCTCATCAGGCGCATCCTGATACCCAACAATAAAATGCTCCTGATCGGGGTACTGATGCAACGCCAAATCAGGATTACGGTAAACAGCACGGCCCGTCGCATACACCAAATTGTATGCACCGTAATTAATGATCTGCTCGTCAAAAACCGGGTGCAGAACCCGAATGAGTTCCTCACCCGTCAAAAACACGTCACTCTCAACAGAGTTACGGGGGTCGATAACCTCTGCGTACTTACTTGCTTCGGTCAGCTCATCAGCGACCGGGATGATCGGTTCGGTCATAGCATCAGTCTACCGGGGCAAAGGAAGAAGGTCACGAGTATTCGCACATATTACGCCCAATGACATCCAAAAAAAGCGAGTTTTTCTCACCTGTTCAAATGAACACGTGGGAATGTGTCAACAAGTGCAATGTGTCCACATCATGAAAGAAAGTATCTGACCTGCGCCTTTATGAACAAAAACGGGTGTGTCGCCCGATAGAGATTTGACTCACCCCCGCCCCGGGCTTCACCATAGAAGGGTGAAGACAGCAATGTTCCAGCGAATTCTAAACCTTGTCGACGTCGCCTAGGGCGAGTGGCAGGGTCTATTCACTGCGACTGAGCGCCCCTACCGCTACCACCAACAGCGAGGGGCATTTTTTATAGCTTGGTACCCCCGGGCATAGGATGCGTGCGGATCACACAACACCCACGCAGAACATTGAGTACAACGAAGAACCATTAAGACACGAGGCATTTCCATGACCATGGGATTTTCCACTTCTGATGACGCGGCAAACGCTCCCGCAGAACGCATGACCGGTTCTCAGGCAATCGTCCGCACCCTCGAAGATTTGGGTGTGACTGACGTATTCGGCCTGCCTGGTGGAGCTATTCTGCCGACCTATGACCCCCTGTACGACTCCAAGAAGGTCCGCCACATCCTGGTCCGCCACGAGCAGGGCGCAGGCCACGCAGCCCAGGGCTACGCAGTGTCCAGCGGTAAGACCGGCGTGTGCATCGCAACCTCCGGCCCCGGCGCAACCAACCTGCTGACCGCAATCGCAGACGCAAACATGGACTCCGTCCCCCTCGTCGCAATCACCGGCCAGGTGTCCACCGCGCTGCTCGGCTCTGACGCATTCCAGGAAGCTGACATCGTCGGCATGGCAATGCCCATCTCCAAGCACTCCTTCATGATCACCGACCCGCAGGACATCCCCCGCGCGCTCGCAGCAGCATTCCACATCGCATCCACCGGCCGCCCCGGCCCTGTGCTCGTGGACGTCACCAAGGACGCACAGGTCGGCATGATGGAATACCGCGGCATCCCTGAGGACCTGGAGTTGCGCGGCTACACCCCCGTCACCCGCGGCCACTCCAAGCAGATTCACGAAGCAGCTAAGTTCATCGCCGAATCCAAGCGCCCCGTCTTCTACGTCGGCGGTGGCCTGGTCCGCGCAGGTGCTTCCGAAGAGTTCCACAAGCTGGCTAAGCTCATCGGCGCACCCGTCGTCACCACCCTGAACGCTATCGGCGCGTTCCCCGACTCGGACCCCCAGAACCTCGGTATGCCCGGCATGCACGGCACCGTCCCCGCCGTCGCCGCAATGCAGAAGTCTGACCTGCTCATCACCCTCGGCGCACGCTTCGACGACCGCGTCACCGGTAAGCTCGACTCCTTCGCACCCGAGGCTAAGGTCATCCACATTGACGTTGACCCGGCAGAAATCTCGAAGATCCGCTTCGCAGACGTGCCGATTGTCGGCGACCTCAAGTACGTTCTGCCCGAACTGACCGACCTGCTCTCCACCGAGTTCGCACAGCAGCTGCCGAACCTCACCGAATGGTGGAACGAGCTCAACGCAATCCGCAAGGATTACCCGCTCGGCTACGAGAAGCCCAACGACGGCCTCGGCTCGCCCGAATACGTCCTCGAGCGCATCAGCGCCCTCACCGGCCCCGACGCATACTACGTCACCGGCGTTGGCCAGCACCAGATGTGGGGCGCACACTACATCCAGCAGGAAAGCCCCCGCCACTTCATTAGCTCCGCAGGCCTCGGCACCATGGGCTACGGCGTTCCCGCCGGCATGGGCGCAAAGGTCGCACACCCCGACTCCACCGTGTGGATCATCGACGGTGACGGCTGCTTCCAGATGACCAATCAGGAACTGGTCACCTGCGCACAGAACAACATCCCCGTCAAGGTTGCCATCATCAACAACTCCTCCCTCGGCATGGTGCGCCAGTGGCAGACTCTGTTCTACAACGAGCGCTACTCCAACACCGACCTGAAGGATGGCCACGGCACCGTACGTATCCCCGACTTCGTCAAGCTCGGCGAAGCATACGGCTGCGCAACCTTCCGCTGCGAACGCGACGAAGACGTGGACGCAACCATCAAGGCTGCCCTCGAAATCAACGACCGCCCCGTCGTCATTGACTTCACCGTCAGCCCCCACGCCCTGGTCTGGCCCATGGTCCCGGCAGGCGTATCTAATGACAAGATTTGGATTGCGAAGAACACTTCGCCCGAGTTCGATCGTGAGGGAGAGAACTAATGTCTCAGCACACTCTGTCCGTTCTGGTAGAAGATAAGCCGGGCGTTCTCACCCGCGTCTCCGGTCTGTTCTCCCGCCGACTGTTCAACATCCTCTCCCTGGCCGTGGGCCCCACCGAAAACCCCGGTGTCTCCCGCATCACCGTCGTAACCGAAGGTGACGCCCACACCATCGAGCAGATTACCAAGCAGCTGAACAAGCTCGTTCACGTGCTGAAGGTCGTCGAGCTTCCCACCGACTCCTCCACCCAGCGCGACCACATCCTGATCAAGGTCAAGGCAGACCCCGTAGTCCGCCTGCAGATCGTTCAGGCAGCCGACCTGTTCCGCGCATCCGTGATCGACGTTTCCCCCGAGTCCCTTGTCATCGAGGCAACCGGCTCCCAGGAGAAGCTCAACGCACTGCTGGACGTTCTCGAACCCTACGGCGTTCGCGAAATTGTTCGCGCCGGCACTATCGCCCTCACTCGTGGCCCCCGCGCCATGAGCGAACGTATCTAGCGCGAGCGCATCTAACACCCACCAGGGTGCCACACCAACCCCGCACCAGCTGGGGATAGCAACGGGTATCGCACCGCCACAACCGGGAAAACCGGCAGCGATGCGATACCCGACCCTATGGGCTCACAGACCTTCCGGATACTTCAGATGCTGAGAAGTAATCTCGACAGCCCGCAACTAAACAGCTATCAAGTAGAATAGTCAATGTTGAGCCCAGCCTGGGCCGCATACCAAACTTACTGAGGAGAAGAAATGGCAGCAACCATTTTCTACAACGACGACGCAGACCTCTCCCTGATCCAGGGCCGCACCGTAGCAGTTATCGGTTACGGCTCCCAGGGCCACGCACACGCACTGAACCTGCGTGACTCCGGCGTGAAGGTCATCGTCGGTCTGTCCGAGGGCTCCAAGTCCCGTGCCAAGGCTGAGGCAGAAGGCCTGCGCGTCGCAACCGTTGCAGAAGCAGCAGCAGAAGCAGACGTCATCATGATCCTGACCCCGGACCAGGTCCAGGCAAAGGTCTACGCAGAGAGCATCGAGCCGAACCTCAAGCCCGGCAACGCACTGTTCTTCGCACACGGCTTCAACATCCGCTTCGGCTACATCACCGCACCCGAGGGTGTCGACGTGGCAATGGTCGCCCCCAAGGGCCCCGGCCACACCGTCCGCCGCGAATACGAAGCAGGCCGCGGCGTTCCCGCCCTGGTCGCAGTCGAGAAGGACGCATCCGGCGAAGCACTCGCACTGGCACTGTCCTACGCAAAGGCACTGGGCGCAACCCGTGCAGGTGTCATCAAGACCACCTTCACCGAAGAGACCGAGTCCGACCTGTTCGGCGAGCAGGCAGTCCTCTGCGGCGCCACCTCCCAGCTCGTCCAGTACGGCTTTGAGGTCCTGACCGAGGCTGGCTACCAGCCCGAAATCGCATACTTCGAGGTCCTGCACGAGCTCAAGCTCATCGTCGACCTGATGATCGAAGGCGGCATCGCTAAGCAGCGCTGGTCCATCTCCGACACCGCAGAGTACGGCGACTACGTCTCCGGCCCCCGCGTGATCTCCCCCGAGGTCAAGGAAAACATGAAGGCTGTCCTGGCAGACATCCAGAACGGCAACTTCGCAAAGCGCTTCATGGAAGACCAGGCTGCAGGCGCACCCGAGTTCAAGGAACTGCGTGCAAAGGGCGAGGCACACCCCATCGAGGCAACCGGCCGCAAGCTGCGCGAGCTGTTCTCCTGGAACACCGCTGATGACGACTACACCGAGGGTTCGGTGGCTCGCTAAGCGGTAGCTCAGCAATAGCTTTCTAAGAATCCGGCGTTCCACCCACACCCCGCTATAGGGGAGAGGTGGGGCGCCGGATTCTTGCTGTTTCAAGCTGAAAAGCACCACCCGGCAAATATGTGATGCAGTTCATGCTTGCTCGAGTTGCGGGTGCCCGCAGAATGCCGTATAGTATTTACTTGTTGCAGGGGAAGCCCTGAAAAACAAATAAGCGCCTCTAGCTCAATTGGCAGAGCAATTGACTCTTAATCAATGGGTTCTGGGTTCGAGTCCCAGGGGGCGCACATTAAAGAAAATCCCGCTGATTCTTCGGAATCGGCGGGATTTTTGCGTTCCCCTTGAAAAGCAGTCTTCATGGGTTGAGGAATCGGTGTTCGTCCTCGTTCCTACAGGGGACCTGTCCTCGCAGAGCTCGGACACCCTGATGTCACTACGGACGACACCGATTCCTCAGATGGTTTCTGCGGGTTCGGCAGGGGCACGTTATCCCGCCGGGGTTGCGGTAGCTGCGCGGTGTTTTGGGTGTGCGCCCCGTGCCTAGCGAACTGGGGCGGGGGAGGGCTGTCGCGATTTAGTGTGTTGCTTGGCGGTTGGTGTTTTGCATGTGGGCGGGGGAGGGCTGTCGCGGTTTGGTCTGCTACTTGGCGGCTTGGATGTTTAGGCTGGTGCGCCGTGTTTTCCGGAAGCGCCCTCAGGGTGTCACACGGACGCTCTCCGCAGCGAAGCAAGGAGGGGCGGAGCGTCCGGGTGACGGGTGCCCCTGCGTAGGCGCGGAGGAAACATGCGGCGTGGCAGCCTGTTACCTGGTGGCTTGGTGCTTATCGCGTATCAGAGTGTAACCCCGGTGAGAGCCTCGCCTAATACTGCGGTAAACTGAAAGTTATGACTGCAACTCCGTTCTACATCACCACCGCCATCTCCTACCCCAATGGCAACCCGCACATCGGCCACGCCTACGAAACCATCGCAGCCGACGTGCTAGCCCGCTTCAAGCGCCTCGACGGCTTCGACGTGCGCTTCATGACCGGCACCGACGAGCACGGCCAGAAGATGCAGACCACCGCCGAGAAGCTCGGTAAGACCGCCAAGGAACTCGCCGACGAGAACTCCGCACGCTTCAAGGCAATGAACGACGCGCTGAACATCAGCTACGACCGCTTCATCCGCACCACCGACCCCGACCACTACGTCGCATCCCAGGCAATCTGGAAGCGCATGGAAGAAAACGGCGACATCTACCTCGACAAGTACGCCGGCTGGTACTCCGTACGCGACGAAGCCTACTACGCAGAAGACGAAACCGAAGTACGCGACGGCCAGCGCTACGCCATCGCCACCGGCACCGAAGTCGAATGGACCGAAGAAGAATCCTACTTCTTCCGCCTCTCCAAGTACGGCGACAAGCTCCTCGAACTCTACGCCAACGAAGGCTACGTCTACCCCGAATCGCGCCGTAACGAGCTGATCTCCTTCGTCAAGGGCGGCCTCAACGACCTGTCCATCTCCCGCACCACCTTCGACTGGGGCGTGCCCGTACCCGGCAACGACAAGCACGTCATGTACGTGTGGGTCGACGCACTGACCAACTACCTCACCGGCCTTGGCTACCCCGACACCGACAACGAGCTGTTCGCCAAGTACTGGCCCGCCGACCTGCACCTCATCGGTAAGGACATCACCCGATTCCACTCCATCTACTGGCCCGCGTTCCTGTGGTCCGCAGGCCTGGAGCTGCCCAAGCGCGTGTTCGGCCACGGCTTCCTGCTCGTCAACGGCGAGAAGATGTCCAAGTCCGTCGGTAACGTCGTCGACCCCGCAAACCTCGTCGACGCCTTCGGCCTGGATGCCGTCCGCTTCTTCCTCATGCGCGAGGTTTCCTTCGGCCAGGACGGATCCTACTCCGAAGAGTCCATCATCAACCGCATCAACTCCGACCTGGCAAACAACCTCGGCAACCTCGCCCAGCGTTCGCTGTCCATGGTCGCCAAGAACTGCGGCGGCGCTGTGCCCGAGCACGGCGAATTCACCGAGGCCGACCGCAAGATCCTCGACGAGGCGGCTGCCCTCTACGAGCCGGTTCGCGCCGACTTCGACGAGCAGGCCTTCCACCGCGCCCTCGAGCGCATCTGGACCGTGCTCGCAGACACCAACGCCTACTTCGCGGAGCAGGAGCCCTGGACCCTGCGCAAGAACGGCAAGCTTGAGCGCATGAACACCGTGCTGTACGTGACCCTCGAGGTCGTACGCCATGTCGCTCTGCTACTGCAGCCCGTCATGCCCGACTCGACCGCCAAGTTGCTGACCCTGCTCGGCGTGCCCGAAGGCGACGCACGCCAGTTCGCGGCCCTCGGCACCGCGCTCGTGCCCGGCACCGAGCTGCCCGCACCCGCACCGGTGTTCCCGCGCTACGAGGCGCCCAAGGCATAACGGCTGTTTCTGGCATAGCGAATAGCGTATGAAAGCCCTCGGCATCCTTACCCCAGTGGGGAGGAGCCGGGGGCTTTTCGTGTACGCGCGTATGGAGAGGTACGGGCGCAGGGTAGAGACGGGACGCTGGTTTGGTCGCCGCTCATACTTAAGGATGAGGTCGGTACCCCGTTCCGGCAGCCTTGCGTTCAGCTCATACCGCGGAAGCACCGGGGAACCCTGCGCCCGTAGGTAAAGACCCGGTGAACACCTACCAAAATCAGTCTCGAGGATGATAAAAACACCGTAGTCAGCGCCACATTGCGTGAAATAATTGAACCATGACTACGACAACTCCTCACGCACAGACGGCACAGCCCGCCGTCTCCGCACGAAACCTTTCCAAAACCTACGGCATGGGTGAAGCAACCGTCCACGCCCTCAACAACGTCTCCGTCGACTTTGAGCAGGGCAAGTTCACCGCCATTATGGGTCCCTCCGGTTCCGGTAAGTCCACGCTGATGCAGACCATCGCAACCCTGGACACCCCCGACCCGAACCCGGCAACCTCCATCCGTATTGGTGGTACCGAGCTCTTCGGCCTGAAGGACAACGCTCTCACCGAGTTCCGCCGCGAACACATCGGCTTTATCTTCCAGGCATTCAACCTGGTCCCCACCCTCACCGCGGGCCAGAACATTGACCTGCCCCTGGGTCTTGCCGGTAAGAAGCCAGACCCGCAGTGGCGCGACTACCTGGTTAAGACCCTTGGCCTGGAAACCCGCCTCGACCACCGCCCCGAACAGCTCTCCGGCGGTCAGCAGCAGCGCGTCGCCATCGTGCGTGCACTGCTCGCACGCCCCGAAGTGGTATTCGCCGACGAACCGACCGGTAACCTCGACTCCAACTCCGGCGCCGAGGTGCTGCGCCTGCTGCGTGCCGCCGCAACCGACCACGCACAGACCATCCTCATGGTCACCCACGACGCAAACGCCGCCTCCTACGCAGACCGCGTGGTCTTCATCAAGGACGGCATGGTCGCCGGCGAAATGATCGAACCCACCTACGACGCCGTCCTCGGCGCAATGGCACAGCTGGAAGGTCGATAAGCCGTGGCAACCACACTGAACACGGTGGCGCGCTCCAACCTGCGCGCCTCCAAAGGAAAATACGTCCTCACGGGCATAGGCATCGCGATCTCATCCTTCTTCATCGCAGCCATTATGATGCTCACCAACTCGCTGCAGGCGACCGTCAACTCCTCCGTTGGTGACGTGCTCTCCCGCGCCGAGGCGGTCGTCGCCTCCGCCGCTACAACCAGCGACGGTAAAGACAGCAGCGCGATCTACCTGACCCGTGACCAGATCAAGAAGGTGGAACAGAGCGACCTGCTCTCCGGCTACTGGGTGCAGTACGCCGTTGCGGGTACGATCGGCACCGGCGATCAGAAAGCCCAGGTGCAGTACAACCAGCTGCCCGCCGACTCGAGCCTCTTCCCGTACAAGGTGCAGGGCAAAATCCCCAGTAGCGACCACGAAATCATGGTCTCTACCTACTTCGCGAAGAAGCACAACCTCTCGCTGAACGGCAAGGTCACCAGCACCGACGTTGTAGAATCCGTCAGTGCTCCCGGTACTGATAAGACCGCCGAATACACCGTCGTTGGTCTCTTCGACCCCGGTTTTGAAGGCTCCACCACCAATCAGGCTGTCTTCATTGGTGGCACCAGCCTCGGTGAAGCCACCCTGAAAGCAGCCGAGACAGAAAACAGTAGCTCCGCGGCAGGCTACCGGAGCAGGGCTGGCGCGAACCTCATCTACCTCAAGTTCAAGGACGGCGTAACCGACGCCAAACTCAAGAGCCTGCAGGATACCCTCAGCAGCGGCGACACCAAGAACGACCCGCGCGTCATGACCGGTCAGAAGCTGCTGGAAGACTACCAGAAGAGTATCTCCACGGTCTTCACCTCCATTAGCGTGGTCCTGGGTGCTTTCGCGGCCCTGGCTCTGCTGGTTTCCTCCTTCGTCATCTCCAACACCTTTGCGGTGCTGGTCGGCCAGCGCATCCGTGAACTGGCTCTGCTGCGCACCCTCGGTGCCCGCGGCGGCTCCCTCGTACGGATGCTACTCATCGAATCCATTACCGTGGGTGTGGTGTTCTCCCTCATCGGTGCACTGCTGACCTTCCCTGTCGGTATGCTGGTTGGTGCAAACCTCACCACCATCATGATCTCGTACTCAATCACCCCGGTGATTATTAGTACCCTGATCTGCACCATCGTGACGGTTCTGGCGTCGCTCTCCCCGGCACGAAGCGCCCTGCGCATCTCGCCCATTAGCGCGATGAGCGAGCACACCAACCTTGAGGTGCGCAAGCCCGGCAAGGTCGGCCCGATTCTGGGTCTGGTCTTCGGTGCCGCAGGTATCGGCCTGGTTATGCTGGCTCAGAACCAGGGTTCCGGTGAGGGTGCCGGCAATAAGGCCATCCTCCTCATGATGGGGGCCGCGCTGCTGCTCGGTATTGCGGTCTTCCTCATCACCCCGCTGGTACTGCCCCCGCTGGTACGCGCCCTCGGCACGGTCACCCGCACCCAGACCGGCAAGCTCGCGCTCGCCAACGCACTGCGTTCGCCCAAGCGTACCGTCTCCACCGGCCGTGCCGTGCTCGTCGGTACTCTGGTCGTGTCGACTGTGCTGACCGGTTACTCGGTGCTGAGCGCCTCGCTGACCAAGGCCCTGGATCAGCAGTACCCGATTTCTGCGCAGGCAAAGTACAGCTCGTACGACCAGTCCGAGGCTGCCTCCACCGTGACCAAGGCGGAGGAAATCGCCTCCAAGGTCAAGGGTATTAAGAACGTTCAGGCATCCGCCGTCGGTTACGCAGCCGGTGTGGTCGACTACACCGTCGAGTACGAGGGACAGACCGCCAACCAGAATTCCGACCTGGTGGCGCTGAGCTCCTCCGATTTGAAGGCAATCCTGCCGGGCGAAAACTCGAACCTTGCCGACGACACCGTGCTCGTACCGCAGGGCCTCTGGAAATCCGCAGGGCTGACCGAGTCCAGCCGCCTGAAGGCACACGGCCCGCTCGGCGAAGTGGAACTCAAGCCCGTCAAGTCCGCAACCAAGCAGAACCTGCTGATTGTCAACCCTGCCACCGCCGCCAAGCTGCAGGACGCCAAGAACCCGCAGAAGGTTGCCAACCCCGCCGCTGAGGAAGCTCAGAAGCGCATGGAAGAAGCAATCGCCAGCGGTGACAAAGAAGCTCAGACGAAGGCCGCTCACCTGACCGTCACCAGCCAGGCAACCGGTAACGACACCGTCGTTCTGGTGCGCGCCGCCTCCCCGCTGACCAGTAGCGAGAACGCGACCCTGCAGGCTGACCTGAACCGAGCCAGCCCTGACAGCTCCTTCACCGGTGGCTTGCAGGAACGTCAGACCTACGACCAGCTGCTGACCGTCATGCTGACCTTCACCCTGGTGATGCTCATGCTCGCAGTGGTCATCTCCATCATTGGTGTGGCGAACACGATGACCCTGTCGGTCAACGAACGCCGCCGCGAGAACGCGATGCTCCGCTCGCTGGGCCTGTCCCGCAAGCAGCTGCGCCGCATGATTTCCATTGAGGCGATTCTGATTACGCTCGCCGCAGTGGTGCTCGGTATGGTTTCCGGTGCGGTGATTGGTAGCCTCTCGGCGCAGATTATTATGTCTTCCATGAGTGCTTCCGCCCCGCTGGTGCTTGACCTGCCGTACGTCTGGTACGTGGTCATCCTCGCGGTGGGTGTGCTCGCCGCGATGCTCGCTTCGGCTCTGCCGGCGGCTCGTTCGGCTCGCATGTCCCCGGTTGAGGG
>CAUUAD010000036.1:0-13391 GCA_963542785.1 Rothia mucilaginosa | reverse complement strand
CCGAACGTACTCGCCATAGGTGTGCATCGTCTGAGTCTGCATAGCCTGAGCCCGCTCACCGGCAGAGAGCACAGGCTGGGCGGGCGCAGAGGAGTTGGGCGCAGTGGAGGCGGGCGCTACCGGGTGGTTTTCTACTTCGTCTTCGTGAGCATCTTCTGAGGTGTCTTCCGGTTCGTTGCTACCGTCGGAGTCTTTGCTGTCGGAGTCTTCGTGCAGCTCAACGTCTTCTTGTTCTGAGGCCTGCTGGCCCATGAGTAGCGCCATGTATTCCGGGATGGACTGGTCGGTGTCCCAGAGGGGCTGGTACGCCTCGTCCTTCTTTGCAGTTTCCTTCTTTTCAGTGGGGTGGTCTGCCATGGTCGTCTCCTTCGCTCACCAGACATACTCCTAGTGGCACCACCGTACCAGCGTGCGCTGGGCAGTCCCTTGAAACCTGCCCGATAAAAGCTGAGAAAAGCCCCCGACAAGCGCCAACACGCACGTGTTAACACTGCCGGGGGTCAGCACTACCGGAGTCCAAGGACTCACAAGAAGTCGACTATAATCCTTCCGCCGAGTTTGGCGTAGGGCTTGAGGTAGGGCTCGGGGCACTCGGCGGCTGAGGGGCTGGCGCCACCGAAGACATCGAAGAGGCCGTGCCCAGGATCCCCTGCATCTCCTCAGCGTTCTTGGGCAGACGGTCGTACACCAGATAGAACCAGAACGACCCAAGCGGCATAGCCTCCCACTTCAGTGCCCGGTACTTTCGGCTAACTCGGACTAGCGCAAAAAACAGTGCACCGCCCCACAAGAACATGGGAAGACCCGCCGTCACCAGAGAAAGCATCAGGAAGAAATAGTAAACAAACCCACCAAAGCGAGGGTCCCCTGTAACGGTAGCCAACAGAAGATAAGTCAGGGGATTAAACACCACGCCAATGAAGAAGAGAGCGATGAGCTCAGGCCAGGCCTTCCTCCACAGGTCTAATCCGCGCACCTTGCCCGCAAGTGGAGTTACTGAGATATACCCGATAGGTCGCGGAGTACCCACTACTTTCTCATCCATCCAGGCAGGAAAAGCGGTCGGCACCTGCTGGCGTGCAGATGCGCCAACATCCGTGCCCATGGGGGACATGCGGCGCATCGTGGGGCCCGGGCGACCGTACAGCGGTCGATTCAGCACCGGGTGCCCTGTCGCCGACGGGAAAAAGTTTGCAGCCTGCGCAGAGGGTGCGGGAGCAGAAACCGACAGAGCGGGCGCCGCAGAATCGGGCACAGCGGGACTGGGCGCTGTCAGGGCGGGTGTAACCGTATCGGCAGGCGCGGATGCAGAACGAGCCTTCTGTATCGCCATGACCTCCTTCACCGGCTCGGGGATCTCCCCGGTCGGCGGGGGAACGGGCGTTCCATGAAGAAGCAAAGCCGAATAATCGGGGGCGGGCTGCCCCATATCCCACAGGGGCTGATACCTGCTATCGCTCTTCTCGGTTGGGTTCTGAGGGTTTTTCGGTGCTTCGCTATGCTCCGCCACGGTAACCTCCTCCAATGCTTGTCTGCTTGTTAGTGTCTGTTGTGTTGTCTACATTGTGTGTTCGGTGCGCGGGGGCTCAATCCCGTAGCTGTTCTTTGAGCCAGTGGCTAGTCTGCTTAAGCCTCGGCCGCTTCGTTAAGCCGCACGATGCTCAGAATCCACGCCACAAACCAGATGATGCCGGGAATCCCCATGAGCCCTGCGCTCACCTGATTCACCATCATAAAGAGAGCTGCGACGAGTGGCCCCGCCCCGAACAGGCCCGTAATGGAGAGAATCCCCGCCGCAATATAAGGATTCAGTACGGAAACGGCAAAGAACAGAAGCTTCGCCTCCCCCTTCTGAGATGAATCAGACGAACCGCCAAAACTCGTCACCGGCTGAGTAATGCCACTACGATGCCGCGAAGCGTAGCGCTCCTGGTTTGTTTTAGAGGGCGGGGCGCAGTCATACACCAGCCGGAACGTAAGTTTCTCCCCGGCCTTACGCCTCCAGATGAGCCGCACCATCACACCTAAGAAATTGATGAGAGCCCACAGAGAGAAAAAGAACAGCGTTAGCGGAAGAATACCGATGCTCAGCACCGAAAACCCTATGCCCGCCAGATATAGAGAACCTAGAGTTTCTTCGCTCAGGGTATAAGAAGGCAACAAGAAATATACGAAAGGATTCGCCGCGATAGCCAACGCTAGGTACACCAGCACCTCCACCACGCGTCTACCAGTGTGCGGCTTGCGTTTATGAACCGGAACGGGGCTGTATCCGACCAGCTCGCCGCCGTGCTCCTCCGGCGATTCTCCCTGAGGGAGAGTTCCCTGAACATCATCGGCGTGGATGCGCATCAGCTGCGGGTTGGGGCGACCGTAATGCACCTGCGGTGCCACCTTTAAAACACGCTGATGAGGGGAAACGGGTTGGTCGTCGATGGGCTGGTTGTTATCGTCGGTCATGATTCCTCCTCCTGGTGCGATTCAAGGATGCGGTGCAGCAATGCCTCAGCTGAACCACCGTCAAGCGGGGTGCACTCGTACACCAGCCGGAATTGAAAATCCTGCTGAATCTTGTGCTGCCTAACGAGCAGGCGCGTCGATTCGACGGCATCCCCAACAGCATTCAGAAACTTTCCTACGCAGAGGAGCAGCAACCAGATTTCTGCGACGAGGCCGACAAAGCCCACAAGCAAAATCAGCGGAGGGAAATAAAAGAGCGGAATCAAAAAAATGACAAGTATCATCGCCATTTCCTCGCCCACTCCCCTGAAACCCAGGCTGAAAAGTATCGGGCTCATCAGCACGATAAAGAAAGATGACCAGAACACCATCCGAAGCAACGGCCCCAGGACATACCAGGTGAAGCCGCTCCAGTCGGTGAAGAGGCTCTTCATATCCAGGGTTTCGGGTGGCTTCTCCATGGGGGCGTAGCCTACCACCTCGCCAATCTGCCAGGCGGATGAGCTGTGCTCGGTGAGGATGCCCTGCACCTCTCCTCTATGGATGCGTTCCAACCGTGGACCGGGGCGGCCGTACATAACCTGGGGGGACATCAGCAGAACAGAATCGTCACCAGAAACGCGTCGCTTGACCATGGTTCAGCCCTCCCTATCCCATCATTTTTGATAGATGTTCAATAGATGGTTTTACAGTAACAACCGAACCTGAAAAGAACCTGAACCCAAATGCAAATGAAAAACGTGAAAAAGAAAAGAGTCGAACATGTCCACATTTTGATGCATTTAGGAGTAATAAACGCTTCACAAGCCACTTTGGGGTGTATCCTAGTTCACATCTAGTGTGTTCAAGTTCAGCTGGAACCCACCAGAACAACACCACAAGCCTCCCAGAAACACCCCGGGAGCCAAGCAAAGGAGCACCGTGACACACACCGCCTCCCCAAACCCCCGCGGCCGGTCGCACCGACGCCGAATCGGCAGCGGGCTACTCACCCTCAGCATGGCGCTGAGCCCCCTCGCAGCACTGGGCACCACCGCCCACGCCGCAGAAGACCCCGACGCCGTCAAGCAGGTACTCAGCGAAAGCATGAAGAACGCCAGCGGCACCGTCACCGCCTTCGTCCGCTTCAAGGGTAAGGGCGCCTTTGAACAGACCCAGCCCGCAGGCGTACGCGCCGGCACGCAGGCACCCGTCAACACCAGCTCACAGGTGCAGGCAATCGCCTCCCAGGTGCAGAGCCAGGCACAGCAGGTCAGCAGCCAGTCCGGCGCGCAGGTCCTCTACACCACCCACAACGCAGTACGCGGCGTGGCAGTGCGCGGTGACGCCGAGTCCATCAAGGCACTCGCCAACCGCTCCGACGTAGAGAAGATCTCGCCCATCCTGCCCAAGTACCGCCAGAACGCGGGCGCCGCTATTGACGCAGGCTCCCTCGCCGCCTGGACCGGCACCACCAACCCCGCCGGCGCGGGCGGATACACCGGCAAGGGCGTGAAGATCGCCGTCATCGACTCCGGCATCGACTACACCCACACCGACTTCGGCGGTAGCGGCAAGCTCGAAGACTACGAGAAGGCATCCAAGCTCACCGAGCTGCCCTCCGCAGACTCCGGACTCATCAACCGCACCAAGGTTGCTGGCGGCTACGACCTCGTTGGTGACGCCTACGACGGCAGCAACACCGCCGTTCCCGACGGCAACCCGCTCGACTGCACCACCGGCGGCCACGGCACCCACGTGGCGGGCACCGCGGCAGGCTACGGCGTGAACGCCGACGGCACCACCTTCACCGGCGACTACAGCAAGCTCACCGCAGAGCAGCTCAAGACCATGAAGATCGGCCCCGGCGTCGCCCCCGACGCTGAAATCTACGCCTTCCGCGTCTTCGGTTGCAGCGGCAGCACCAACGTCGTTATCGAGGCTCTCGACCGCGCCCTTGACCCCAACGGTGACGGCGACTTCTCCGACCGCGTGAACGTGGTCAACATGTCCCTCGGCGGCGAATTCTCCCCGCAGGACGACCCCGAAGCCTACGCCGTTGACGCGCTCACCCGCGCCGGCGTGCTCTCCGTGATCTCCGCGGGTAACGCCAACGACTACAGCCTGCGCGGCGACACCTACTCCAACTCCGGTCACCCCGCCACCGCAGCCAGCGCAATCACCGTAGCTAACGCCTACGGCTCCACCCGCGCCGTCGATGCGGCAGAGCTGACCGACCCCGCCACCGGCACCACCCGCAAGGTACGCGGCGACTACAGCGTCTCCTACCCTTGGGCACAGGCAGGCAGCAAGGAATTCACCGGTGAACTCACCGCAATCTCCGAGGACAACCGCTACGCCTGCAACGCCCTCAGCGCCGACGAAGCGGCAGCTGTAAAGGGCAAGTGGGTGCTCATCGACTGGGCTAAAGATGACGGTGAGCTCGCCTGCGGCTCCAAGGTGCGCTTCGACAATCTGGAGGCGGCAGGTGCCAAGGGCGTGCTGCTTGCAGGCAACGACGAAGAACCCGGCCTGGGTATTGCCGGTAACGATACCCTGCCCGGTTTCCGCCTGGCAGCATCCGCCGCTAAGGACCTGCGCGCGCAGATTACCGCGGCAGAAGCGGCCGGCAAGCCTCTGACCGTGCGCCTCGGCAACGATCTGAAGGCTTCCCTGCGCGTGGACACCGGCAAGCTGGATCAGCTGAACCCCATGAGCGCCCGCGGTTTCCACGGCAGCTATGGCTACACCAAGCCCGACATTGCGGCGCCCGGTTCGTACATCACCTCCGCGGCGGTGGCGACCGGTAACGGCTCCGTGACCTTCAGCGGCACCTCCATGGCCGCCCCCTACGTGACCGGCTCCGCGGCCCTGGTCATTCAGAGCCACCCGAGCTACACCCCCGCACAGGTCAAGTCGGCCCTCGTCAACACCGCAACCCACGATGTGCGCACCGAATCCGGTGACGTCTACGCGGTGGACCGCGTGGGTGCCGGACGCGTGGACACCCTTGCGGCCGTGCAGTCGAAGTCCCTGGCCTACAACGCCCAGAGCCCGAACACGACCTCGGTGAGCTTCGGCGTGCTCGAGTACGCCCCGGATGCCGGCGTTCAGACCCTCACCCGCGAGGTGACGGTGGAGAACACCGATTCCGCCACGCACACCTACGCGCTGTCCTACGCCCCCAGCACCAATATTCCCGGAGTGGAATACTCGTTCCCCGAGTCCGTGACGCTGGCACCCGGTGAAACCAAGAACTTCACCCTGAGCGTGCGCATCGACCCCTCCAAGCTGGAGAAGACCCGCGACCCCGCGGCAGACGTCACCCAGAACGCGACCGACTACTACACCGGCGTTGAAACCGTGCCGGCGCAGTACCGCCAGTACATCGCCAGCGCCTCCGGCCGACTCGTTCTCGCCGAGGACAACGGCCAGAACCTGCGCGTGCCCATCCACGTGGCACCCAAACCCGTCAGCACCATGCACGCCGCCGACCGCGCCCTGACCTTCTCCCAGAAGCCCTCTAGCGAAGAGGCTCAGAAGGCAGACACCGGCTGGCAGAAGACCCCCGTCACCCTCAAGGGCACCGAGGTCAACCAGGGCGGCTACCGCTCCCTGCTCGGCGCCTTCGAGTACGGTGCGAGCGTGGACCGCGTGGCCCCCACCTCCCTGTCGCTGAACAGCAACGTCAAGGCGAACCTGCAGTACGTCGGTGCTTCCTCGGATGCGCCCGCACTGAAGGCAGCCGGCGGCAACGCTGATGACGGCACCCTACGCTTCGGTATCTCCACCTGGGCGAACTGGGATGTTGTCTCCTACGAGAACACCTTCACCGTAGAAATCGACACCGACGGCAACAACCGCGCCGACTACAAGCTGGTCACCGACCGTGCTAAGGGCCTGGACTACCCGCTGGTTCGCCTCTACGGCTACAAGAACGGCAACCTCGTCGAGCTCGGCTACTACCCGCTCAACGGCGCCTGGGGTGATGTGGACACCAACATGATGGACACCAACACCCTCATCATGAGTGCACCCCTCAAGGACCTGGGCCTGACCAGCGCAAACAACCCGGACATCCAGTACCGAGTCAGCGCAACCACCCAGTACGAGTGGGGTAACGTCAGCGAAACCGGCTGGATCAAGTACCGCCCCTTCAGCCCCAAGCTGTGGTTCAGCGGCGACTCCTCCGCCGTGGCTGGTCTCCACCCGGATGCCTCCACCACCACCCTGACGGCGCACCGCTCCGCTGACGCAATCCCCGCGCTCGGCGAATCCGGTACCCCCGCCAAGGCGCTGCTGCTGCACCTGCACAACGGCACCGGTGACCTCTCCGGCACCAACGGCGCCAAGGGCAACCGCGCCGAGGTGCTGAACATCAAGGAGCAGCAGACCGAGTACATCACTCCGTCCCGCTTCACCGATGTGAAGAACACCGACCAGTTCTACACCGAGATTTCTTGGTTGGCTCAGCGCGGCATCACCACCGGCTACCCGGACGGCACCTACCGCCCGCTGGAGTCCGTGGAACGTGGCGCAATGGCGGCGTTCTTCTACCGCATGCAGGGTTCCCCGCAGTTCACTGCCCCCTCCACTCCGAGCTTCAAGGACGTGCCCACCACGCACCCCTTCTACAAGGAGATTGAGTGGATGAAGGCTCAGGGTATTACCACCGGCTACTCGGACGGCACGTTCCGCCCCTCCGCACCGGTGAACCGTGACGCCATGGCTGCGTTCTTCTACCGTGCAGCGGGTTCCCCGCACGTGGATCTGCCCGCAACCAGCCACTTCAGCGATGTTTCCACCGATAACCAGTTCTACCGTGAAATCACGTGGCTGGCTTCGAAGGGCATCAGCACCGGCTGGCCGGACGGCACCTACCGCCCGGTGACCCCCATTGCCCGCGACGCAATGGCGGCGTTCATCTACCGCTACACCGAGAAGGTTGCTAACCAGGCCGGCCGCTAGACGGTAGCTAACCGGTAGCAAACGGTTCGGGTCCCCTCCCGCCTCCTGCCCCCTCCTACCCCTACATGGAGGTGGGAGGGGTACCTGGAACCGGCAGGGTCCGGGGCCTGAAAATCCCGGAACCTCTCAAGTTTTGGTGGCGGTTTCACCGGCGGACGCACTCACGTATCGTCTGCCGGTGGGGCCGCCTCCGCACATCACCGATCTACAACCACAGAGCACACAGCACTATCGAAAAACAGATAATCCGAAGGAGGATTCCATGACAACGCCTCATGTGCCACGCCGCAGAATGAAGGCTGTCGGTGCGACCGGTTTGAGTGCGGCTCTTGCCCTGACTCTCGGCGTTCCCGCCACTTTCTCGGCAGCTCACGCTCAGAGCCCCCAGCAGGTTGAAGGAAGTACCGCGAGCGCGTCCGGTAACGCTGCTTCGCGTATCAGCCCGGGTCTGCAGAAGGCTGAAGGCCAGATCACCGTGTATGTGCAGTTCAAGGGCAAGGGTGCGTATGAGCAGACCCAGTCCGCGGCTGTTCTGGCACGTAAGGAGGCGCCGGCAAACCGTCAGGCGCAGGTGCAGGCTATTGCGTCCCAGGTGCAGTCGCAGGCTCAGTCTGTGGCGGCTGCTTCTGGTTCTAAGCTGATGTACACCACGCATAATGCGATGCGTGGTGCGGCGATTACTGGTGATGCTGCGCAGATTCGTGCGTTGGCGGAGCGCCCGGATGTGGAGCGTATTTCGCCGATTATCGCAAAGGAGCGTATGAACTCCGGTAGTGAGATTGATACGAAGACTCTTGCTACGTGGACTCGTGAGAATACGGGGTACACGGGTAAGGGCGTGAAGATTGCGATTGTTGACTCCGGTGTTGACTATACGCACGCTGATTTTGGTGGCCCCGGTACCGTTGATGCGTACCTGAAGGCTAAGGCGATGACGGAGCTTCCGTCCGCTGATTCGGGTCTGATTGATCGTAATAAGTTCATTGGCGGCATTGACTTGGTCGGTGATGACTACAATGCGTCGGTGGCTGATAAGTCGACTCCGCAGCCGGATAATAACCCGCTGGATTGCCGCCCGGATGGTTTCGGTTCTGGCGGTCACGGCACGCACGTGGCGGGTACTGCCGCCGGTTATGGTGTGACGGCGAACGGTACCACTTACCGTGGCGATTACAAGAACCTGACGGAGGAGCAGCTGAAGGGCATGTCTATTGGCCCCGGTACTGCTCCTGATGCTCAGATTTTGGCGATTCGCGTGTTCGGTTGCTACGGCAATTCGAGTGTTGTGATGAAGGCGCTTGATACCGTTATGGACCCGAATGGTGACGGTGATTTCTCTGACCGCGCCGACATTGTGAATCTGTCTCTTGGTGGCGAGTTCGCTCCGGCTGACGACCCGGAATCGTACATGATTGATACGATGGCGCGTCAGGGTGTGTTCACTGTGGCCGCTGCCGGTAACGCTAATAACTACAACGGTGTGGGTGACACCTACTCTGATTCGGGTAGCCCGGCGAATGCTGCTGCGGCGCTGTCGGTGGCGAATGCTTACGGTTCGACTCAGCCGATTGACCGTGCCCGCGTGACCACGAAGACTGGTTTGGAGTGGTTGCAGGGTGATTATTCGGTGAACTTCGATTATTCGAAGGCGACCGCTGATCAGCTGCGCGGCGAGGTTGTTGCCGCGCCGGAACGTAACCGTTACGCTTGCGAGGCTTTCACCGCTGATGAGGCGAAGGCTCTGAAGGGTAAGTGGGTTTACTTCGACTGGGATAAGGATGACTTGTCGTTCCCGTGTGGTTCGAAGGTGCGTTTCGATAACGTTGCGGCTGCTGGCGGTGTTGGCGTGGTGATGTCCGGCAAGGCTGAGCGTTACACCATCGGTATTGGCGGTAATGCGACTATTCCGGGTCTGCGTCTGACTGCTTCTTCGACGAAGGACCTGGAGAAGGCTCTGGCTGCCGGCCCGGTGACCGTTGAGATGAACCTGGACTACAAGGCTTCGGGTCGTGGTTCCCACTCGCACGCTTTTGATTTGAATTCCTCGAGTGCTCGCGGTCAGCACGGTTCTGACGGCTTCATTAAGCCTGACCTTGCGGCACCGGGTACTGAGATTGTGTCTGCCGCCGTGGGTACGGGTGCTAAGGGTGTTTCCTTCACCGGTACCTCCATGGCGACCCCGCATGTTACGGGTATTGCCGCTCTGGTGATGCAGGCGCATCAGGATTACAACCCGCAGATGATTAAGGCTGCGCTGATGAACGGCGCATCCACGCCCATTAAGAATGAGCAGGGTGTGCAGTACGCGGTGGATCGTGTGGGCACGGGCATGGTGAATGCTCGCGCCGCCGTGGACGCGAAGGTTATCGCGTACGATGCGAAGACCCCCGAGCGTGTTTCGACCGCGTTTGGTGTGCTGGAGTACACCCCCGATTCGGGTATTCAGACTGTTCAGCGTGAAATCGTTCTGGACAACACCGATTCTCAGGCTCACACCTACACTCTGAACTACGAGGCAAGCACGACCATCCCGGGTGTGGAGTACTCCTACCCGCAGCAGGTGAGCGTGGGTGCCGGTGAGCGTAAGAACGTGACCGTGACCGTGCGTATTGACCCGTCCAAGCTGGAGAAGACCATGGACCCGGCGATGAGCGCCGATCAGGTTGCTCAGGACTGGACGACCGGTCAGACTCTGGCTGCTGGTAAGCGCCAGTACATTGCGAGCGCTTCGGGTCGCCTGATTTTCTCGGAGAACGGCCGTGAGGCAATCCGTCAGTCGATTCACGTGGCGCCGAAGCCTGTCTCGGCGATGCGCGTTGATGCGTCCCGTATTGATTACAAGGGCGTCTCCGATAAGGAGTCCACGGTGACTCTGCGCGGTACGACCCTGAACCAGGGTGGTTACCGTTCGCTGCTGGGTGCGTTTGAGCTGGGTGCGGTCAGCGACCGTATTCCGTCCGGTCAGTTGAAGCTGCCGTCGAACCAGTCTGTTGACCTGCAGTATGTGGGTGCCGCCTCGGATGCTCCGGCGTTGAAGGCTGCGGGCAAGAACCCGAACGATGGTTCTCTATTCTTCGGTATTTCGACCTGGGGCACCTGGGACAGCATGCACTGGGGCCGTCAGGTGCAGGTGCAGATTGATACGAACAACGACTCCGCCGCAGATTACGTTCTGGAGGTGACCCGCGAGAAGGGTCTGGACTACCCGCTGGTGAAGGTCTGGTCCATCTCCGGTAACGCATCCACCGTGGTGGCTCGCTACCCGCTGAACAACGCCTGGGGCGACACCGACACCAACATCATGGACACCAACACCATGATTCTGGGTGTGCCGCTGAAGGACCTGGGCCTGACCGCCGAGAAGGCACAGACCATCAAGTACACGGTGCAGACCGACACCTGGCACAACGAGGGTAACGCCTACGTGGACACCACCTCGGCTATCGAGTACTCCCCCTTCAACCCCGGTGTTTGGTTCACCGGTGAGGAGTCGGGCGTGCCCGGCCTGTTCGTGGACCGTGACGGCGGTCAGCTGACCGTTCACCGCAAGAACAACAACAAGGAGCGTCAGGCTCTGTTCCTGCACATGCACAACGCGACCGGCGACCTGAGCGGCCGTAAGACCGCTAACGGTGTTGCCGCTGGCGACCGTGCACAGGTCGTGAAGGTAGCTCGTACCATCCACGATGCACGCTTCACCGACGTTCCGGCGGATAACCAGTTCTACCGTGAAATCACGTGGATTGCTGCCCGTCAGATTGACCGCGGCTACCAGGACGGCACCTTCCGCCCGCTGAACAACATGGACCGTGCAACCATGGCTGCGTACTTCTACCGTATGGCGGGTTCGCCGCAGTACACTGCACCGTCCACCCCGAGCTTCTCGGATGTTCCGCTCAACCACCCCTACTACAAGGAGATTGAGTGGATGAAGGCTCAGGGCATCACGACCGGCTGGCCTGATGGTACGTACCGTCCGGAGGGTTCGGTGAACCGTGACGCTATGGCGGCGTTCTTCTACCGTTACGCAGGTTCACCCGAGTACACTGCCCCCGCGCAGGCTCGTTTCACGGACGTTCCGACCGACAAGCAGTTCTACCGCGAGATTTCGTGGCTGGCTGAGCAGGGCGTGACCACCGGCTGGCCCGATGGTTCGTTCCGCCCCGTGGAGCCGGTGCACCGCGACGCTATGGCGGCGTTCGTGTACCGCTACAGCACGGGTGTGCTGAAGGAAAGCCCCGAAATCTAGGGGCACAGAATCTAGGGGCTCTGGAATCTAGGGGCTCGTATGGTTCTACCTCAGCAGGTTTTACCGAGGGAGCCGTACCGTTGCAGTTCTTCTGCACGGTGCGGCTCCCTTTTTCTGTGGTTGGGTGCTTTCTATTTACGCGTAACGTTCCGTAATACGAGTCTGACTAGGTTATATAAAGAATCGTTGAGACAATGAATGAAGGTTTCTTCACCCTGTGGCTTGAACCTTCTGTTCACGCCGCACAGACGTACTGGAGGCGCGCTGGAGCCGCAGCGCAGACGCACCGTAGCACTCTCGGTGCAGAGCCCTCGGCATACAACTCTCGGCGTACAGCTCCCGGTGCAGAAACCGCTCAGAAACACACCATCACTACATAAGGAGCATTCAGTGGCAACCTTCCCTGAAGCTACCCCCGCGCGAGCAGCCCGGCACACACAGCCGGGTCGCCTCAAGCAGCTAGCACGTAGCTGCGGCGCACTCACCCTGGGGCTCACCCTCGGGCTGACCGCCCTGCCGTTCGGTACCGCCGCCTACGCGGCACCGGGCGTAGTACGCGGCGCAGACCGGGACGCACCCCAGCAGAACACCGGCACCGGTGAGAACAACAACGAAGTTCTCTCCCCCAGCCTGGACGGCGCCACCGGCGAACGCGCCGTGTTCGTCCGTTTCAAGGGTCAGGGTGCGTACGCCCAGACCCAGCCGGATGCGGTCCGCTCCCGCGCGCAGGCACCCGTCAACGCGCAGGCACAGGTGCAGGCAATTCGCGCCAGCGTGCAGCAGCAGGGCGCCTCCGCGGCGAAGGAATCCGGCGCGCAGGTCCTGTACACCACCCACAACACGATGCGCGGCGTGGCGCTCTACGGTAACGTCGAGCAGATTCGTGCGCTCGCACACCGCGACGATGTGGAGCGCATCAGCATCATTGAGGACATGGCACCGCAGAACAGCGGCACCCTCCTCGATACGGACACGCTCTCCGTGTGGGCGAAGAGCCCTGCGAACCCCGCCTCCACCGGCTACACCGGCAAGGGCGTAAAGATCGTGGTGCTCGATACCGGCATTGACTACACTCACGCCGATTTGGGTGGCCCCGGCACGCAGGAAGCCTTCGAGAAGGCGAAGGCATCCGACACGATTCCCGAGGGCACCTACGATTCGAAGAAGTTCCTCGGCGGCTACGACCTGGTCGGTGACGACTACAACTCCGCCAAGAAGGAAACCTCCACCCCGCACCCGGATGCCAACCCGCTCGACTGCGGCGGCCACGGCAGCCACGTGGCGGGCACCGCGGCAGGCTATGGCGTGAACGCGGACGGCTCGACCTTCCACGGCGACTACTCCAAGCTCACCGAAGAGCAGCTCAAGGACATGAAGATTGGCCCGGGCTCCGCGCCGGATGCTCAGCTGATTGGCCTGCGCATCTTCGGTTGTAAGGGCACCACCGCGTTCGTCCCCCTCGGCCTAGACCGCGTGCTCGACCCCAATGACGACGGCGACTTCTCGGACCGCGCCGACATTGCGAACCTGTCGCTCGGCAACGAGTTCGGCGTGTTCGATGAAACCGTGAACTACGCAGTTGGCTCCCTCTACCGCGAGGGCATCCTCTCCGTGGTCGCGGCGGGTAACGCCAACAACTACAACGCCGTGGGCGACACCTACTCCAACTCGGGCGGTCCCGGCACCAGCGCCTACGGCCTGACCGTGGCGAACTCCATCGGCTCGACCCAGCTGG
>CAUUAD010000035.1:0-13554 GCA_963542785.1 Rothia mucilaginosa | reverse complement strand
CTTAGAAGCATGAGAGACACTGTGTCAGTAACTCTCGTACGCCCTCCATCGGCGGGGGACTACCCGAAATCTGGCACAAGCACACATTAAGTACACACATAGTAAGGACCTATCAATGGATCCCCTTGATTTTGGTAGGTGGCAGTTCGGTATTACCACCGTCTACCACTTCTTCATGGTTCCGCTGACTCTGGGTCTGGGCCTTGTGGTGACCTACCTATACATTCGCTACGTTCGTACCAAGAAGGACGAATACAAGCGCATGACGAAGTTCTGGGGCAAGCTGTACCTCATTAACTTCGCTATGGGTGTGGCCACCGGTCTGGTTCAGGAATTCCAGTTCGGCATGGCGTGGAGTGAGTACTCCCGCTTCGTCGGCGACGTCTTCGGCGCTCCGCTGGCAATGGAAGGCCTCTTCGCCTTCTTCGTTGAGTCGACCTTCCTCGGTCTGTGGATCTTCGGTTGGGACCGACTCAAGCCTGCTGTACACGCATTCTCGCTGTTCATGGCAGTTCTCGGCTCCTGGATTTCTGCATTCTTCATTCTGGTTGCAAACTCCTGGATGCAGCACCCCGTTGGTGCAGAAATGATTGACGGTCGTCCCCAGATGACCGACATCGGCGCACTGCTAATGAACCCCGTCGCATGGGTGACTTTCACTCACGTCATCACCTCCGCTATTCAGGTTGCTGGTGGCTTCCTGGTTGGTATCGCATGGTACAAGCTGTGGCGTCGCCGCAAGGATGGCATCGACAAGGTCGTTGACGGCAAGGTTGTTGTTGGTGAGTCCGACAAGGGTGCACGTGACAAGGCTGACTTCCAGGTTTGGTTCAAGTCCCTGCGCCTGGGCGCTGTTGTGGGCCTCCTCGCCTTCGCAGGTATCGGCGCGTCCGGTCACCTGCAGGCACAGATGATGATTCACGAGCAGCCCATGAAGATGGCTGCTGCAGAAGCTGCGTGCCACGACGGCACCTCCTTCTCCGTTCTGACCGTCGGTGAACTCGGTGCTCAGAGCTGCGATAAGATTCACACCGTCATCGAGGTTCCCGGCGTGCTGTCCTTCCTGGCACACGACAACTTCGACACCCCGGTGAAGGGTATTCAGACCCTGCTACCCGAGTACGAAGCTAAGTTCGGCACCAACCTGCCCGACAATCCGCTCTACGGTGAGCGTGCAGGTCAGAAGATTGACTACCTGCCCTCCCTCGAGGTCTCTTACTGGGGCTTCCGCGGCATGATTGGTCTGGGTGCGGTCGTACTGCCCTTCTACCTCTACGCCCTGTGGGTAACCCGTAAGAAGGGCGTGGGCACTGTCCCCGAGTCCAAGCTGCTCAAGAACGTTGCAGTCTGGTCTATCATGGCTCCCTTCTTTGCTATCTCCCTCGGCTGGATCTTCACCGAAATGGGCCGCCAGCCCTTCGTTGTGGCTCCGAACCTTCAGGGTGACCCCTCGATTCACCTGTTCACCGCAGCAGCTATCTCCCCGGGTGTTTCTGGTGAAGAAATCCTCTTCTCCCTGCTCACCCTGGGTCTGCTCTACGGTGTGCTGATGGTGGTTGAGGTTTACCTGCTCATCAAGTACGTCAAGGCCGGTGTGGTGGCAGCAATGCCCGAGCTGGTTCAGTCGCACCACGAGGACGAGTCCAACGACAAGTCCAAGCGCGATGTGCTGGAGTTCGCCTACTAGGCGGGTAAGGATTGATTCACCATGAACTTTGATTTCAATATCTTTGCCGGTCAGCCTGGCCTGCCCACCCTCTGGTTTGTTGCCATTGGTGTTTTCTTCATCATGTACCTGATCCTGGATGGTTTCGACCTGGGCGTCGGTATGCTGATGGGTTCCAAGTTCACTAAGAACGAGAAGGAACGTCGTCTGCTGCTGAACACCATCGGCCCCGTCTGGGACGGTAACGAGGTGTGGCTTGTGTCCGGCGGTGCAGCTCTGTTTGCTGCATTCCCCATCTGGTACGCAGCCCTCTTCTCGGCTCTGTATATTCCCCTGACCCTCGCGCTGGTCTTCCTGATTCTGCGCGTGGTCGCCATTGAATACCGCGGTAAGAAGAACGACGAGAAGTGGATCCGTAACTGGAACATCGCTCTGTCTGCCTCTTCCTTCTTCATCGCACTGCTCGTCGGTGCTCTGCTGGGTCTGACCTCCATGGGTCTGCCCATCAACGAGAACGGCGACCGTGTCGGCGGCGCCTTCGCATGGGTCTCCCTGCCGGTTCTGCTCGGCGGCCTGGGCTTCGTTGGCTTCTCCCTGGTTCAGGGCCTTGCCTTCGTCGCTCTGAAGACCGACGGTGACATCCGCCACCGTGCCCGCAACATCCTGGTACGCTGGGCTCCCGTCCTGCTGTTGCCGATCGTTGCATGGGTTCTGGCACTGGACTTCACCACCGGTAACGGCATCTCCTGGCTGTGCACCATCCTGGCTGTGGTTGCTGTTCTGATTGCTTGGATCTCCGCAAAGGGTGGCCGTGAGGGTCGCGCTTTCGCAGGTCTGACCGTATTCGTCGCATTCGGCGCGCTGGCAATCTTCACCGCAATGTACCCGAACGTTCTGCCCTCCACCCTGGACCCGGCATACTCGCTCACCGTTGCGAACGCATCCAGCTCCGAGTACACCCTGGGCGTTATGACCTTCGTGACCTGCCTTAGTTTGCCGGTCGTCTTCGTCTACCAGGCATGGACCTACTGGGTCTTCCGTAAGCGTCTGCACGTGGATCACATCCCCGAGGCTCACGACGCTACCGAACTGGCTGAACTGCCGACCAAGTAGCATGTAGCTGATTGAAGAATCCCCCGAATTTCTCTTCTGAGAAGTTCGGGGGATTTTTCTATGCCCGCAGAGGCTGCAGCTCTCGGCAGACGAGTGGGCGCGCAAAAATTTTTTGGTGCACCCCCCCCGAAATTCGGGCGCGACAGGGCACAGAACGTGTAATGTGGTGAACAACTCACTCTTATGAAAGGTGTTCAACGATGAAGTCCCTCACCCGCCGCACCACCGCCCCTCGCACTGGCATGAGCCGTCGATTGCTCACCACGGGTGCCCTGCTCTGCATCGGCGTGCTCCCGCTGAGCACATGCTCGCTCTTCAACCCGCCGCTGGAACGCGACGAAAGCGTCCACGCCATCTTTGACGCGGAGCAAGACATCGTAAAGATGCCCCTGGACGATTACCCCCCCTACTACGAGGGCACTCACTACGAATACACGGCCTTTCAGATTGCCATTAAGCAGTGCTACGCCGAACACGGGCAGAGCTACACCGACCCCGACCAAGCTCCCCAATCTGAAAGCGCGTCGCGTGGCAATCCGGGCCGAACGTACGGCCCCTGGAACGTCGAATACGCCAAGAAGTACGGATTCCAGAAGCGAGACCCCAACGCCGCCCCCATCTCCTTTAGCTCACCGGAGAGCTTGAGCCCCGAGGAGCAGCTTCGCACCGAATGTCTTGACAAGGCCCGCGAGACCCTGGACGCCGCGGTGCCCGAAGGCAAGAGGCTCGAGAATGACGTGCAGTCCACATACAGTCGTATCTCCAGCGACGCAACCAGCGCCGTTTACGGTAGCAAACTGCACCGCGAGCTCGAAGAGAAGTGGAAGCAATGCGTCTCTGACCGGGGGCTCACCCCCATTAAGGCAGGGTCGGTAGCCGAGGAAAGCCCGCTGAATGAGCAGCTGAGCAAGAACGGCGGTTTCAACGAGCCCGCCTCCGAAGAAGAGATCCGCATCGCCACCATCCAGGCCGAATGTAACCAGCAGGTCGGCATGAGCAAGCAGCTCTACGACCTGGAGGCACAATACCAGATGCCGCTCATCCGCAAGTACCAGGCGCAGCTTGAGCAGGAACGCAAGGCAGAACGTGAACGTGACGAGAAGTTCAAGCAGTACGTTCTGGAGCACCAGTAAACCGGGGCGCTAAAAGACAGCGCAACGAAATATAGCGCAGAGAAATAGACAGCGCTGACACAGTTCAGAAAGACACCGCCATGACCACTCACACGAAAAACCAAAACAGCGGGCACCGCTTTAGCGAGCGCATCGCCCGACCCCGCGTGCTCCTGTTGCTGGCTATCCTCGCCATCGGCTCGCTCATGCTGTCCTTCTATCTGGGCACCCGCTACGCCGCCACGGGCCCCGACCCGACCGTGCAGGCGAAAACCGTGATTCCGGTCTGGGCGAAGGTCGAAGAACGAACCGTCAGCGAGGGACTCGCCATTGCCGGAACCACCAAGGCTGGAGAGACCGCCCCGATTAGCGCACGCACCAACGGTGAGCCGGTGCTCGTCTACCAGAACCAGAAGCCCGGTAACGTTCTCAAGGCCGGTGACTTCATCGGCATTATCGGTGCCGACCCCGTCTTCGTGCTGGACGGGCCGCTACCGCTGTACCGCGACCTGAACCTGGGCGATAACGGCGACGACGTGCTCGCCTTCCAGAAGGCGCTGAACTCCGCCGGGTACGCCACCGCGCTGAGCGGCACTGTCACCGAAGACACCCTCGACGCCGTCACGCGCCTGCACCGCGCGCACCTGACCGGCGTGCCCAGCGAGGGAGTCACCAGCATTGCCCGCAACAACTACGCGATTCTGCCCGGCGGTAGCCACACCGTCACCGCAGTTGCCGCGGTCGGACAGCTCATTAACGACGGCACCCCCATCGCGAGCGTAGAAACCAGCGAACCCTACGTGGAATCCAGCGTTGAGCTCTCCGTTGCCAATAAGCTCAAGGTGGGCGACCGTATTAGTCTGCGCACCTCCACCGGCAGCGTGGAAGGCACCATCACCAGCATCGGTGAACTGCAGAACGACCCCTCCAAGGGCGCGGCGAAGAGCGTGCGATTTAGTGCCGACGACCCGAGCAAGCTCACTCCGGGTCAGAGCGCCTCCATCACCAGCAAGGGCAACACCTCAACCACCCTCGCCGTGCCCACCACCGCGGTACGCCAGGACTCCCAGGGCACCTACGTGCTTGTTGAAAAGGGTGGAAGCTCCACCTCGAACAGCAAGGATGCGCCCGCCACCGAACGCGTCAACGTTGAGGTCCTGCGCACCGCCGGCGGATACGCCGCAATCAACGCGAACCTCAGCGCAGGACAGAAGGTGCTTGTCTCATGAGCCGCCGAAATAGAATCCCCGAGCGAGCCCCCGACGGCATGACAGCCCCGCGCATCAGGAGAGAAGCCACCGGGTACGACGTTGCGCTAGACACGATGCCCGACACTGCGCCTGCCATCGAAATGCACGGCATTACCCGCATCTTCGAGGGGAGCGACCGACCCGTCCTCGACCACCTCGACCTGGTGGTCGAACGCGGCGAATTCCTCGCCATTATTGGTCCGTCGGGCTCCGGTAAATCCACCCTGCTCAACGCCATTGGCCTGCTCGACACTCCCACCAGCGGAACCTACAGCCTCTTCGGCAAAAACACGGAAGGACTCAGCGACAGAGAACGCGACGAAATGCGCCGAGACCACCTCGGCTTCATCTTCCAATCCTCAAACATGCTGCTGGACGAAACCAGCACAACCAACGCCTCCATGGGTCTGCGCGTGCAGGGCGTACCCTACAGCGAGCGCCTGCAACGCACCGAAGAAACCCTAGAATTTCTGGGGTTGAGCGACCGCGCCAGCATCCGTACCCGCTACCTTTCCGGCGGCGAGAAGCAGCGCTGCGCCATTGCTCGTGCCCTCGCCACGCGCCCGCCGCTGATTCTTGCCGACGAGCCTACCGGCAACCTGGACAGCCACAATAGCGCCAAGGTCATTGAGATTCTTCAGCGCATTAACGCGACCGGCTGTACCGTGCTGGTGATTACCCACGACCCGGAGGTTGCCGCCGCCGCCCGCCGCGTGATCCGCATTGAGGATGGGCGACTGCACGAGCAGAGCCGCACCGATTCTGCTACGGTGCCGGTCGCTGAGGCGCCGGTTGCCGAGGCTGTGCCGGCTGCAACGGACACCCCGGCGGAAACCACGGTAGGTGCCCCGGTAGACGCCTCCGCCAGCCTCGCACCGGGGGAGAAGCCCGCTACGCATCGCCGCGGAAGCTTCCTCACCGATGACAGCATTGAGGCAATCTCCGCGCTCACCTCACGACCGCTACGCACCCTGCTGCTGGGCCTGTCCTTCGCACTGGGTGTGGGGGGACTCATCAGCGCCTCCGGCATGAGTGAATCCGCCAGCTACCAGGTAAACCAGCGACTGCTCGGCTCCGAACAATCCACGCTCTACATCAGCGACAGGGACAATGATCAGAACATGCTCGGAACCTACCGGCAGGGCGAATCCGCGCAAAACATTGCTGACCGCATTAGCGCGCTGGACTACGTGAAGAACACCGGGTTCGTCAGTAGCGTGGCGCCCGCTGACGTGCGAATCACCCGGTTCAGCCCCTACGAGGACGAACCCAAAGAGGCGATTGGTCTCAGCTCCACCTCGAAGACCAGGCTCGAGCAAATCGGTGCCCGCATGAACCCCGAAACCCTGCGTGCGCTCGAACAGATGAACTCGACCCTCACCCATCAGAACGTTGCCGACCGTGAACGTGCCGAGCAGCTCTCCGGTGCTATCGTCTCGGTCTCCGCTGCCCGCGCCCTCGGCATTATTCCCGAAGATAAGGCTGCAGATAACGCCACGGCGGAGCCCCGGCCCGGCGAGATGCCCGTCGTCGACTACGGCATTAAACTCGGTGGGCTGCCGCAGGTGGCACCCGGTGTGAGCATCTGGGTGGACGGTCAGCTGATGCCGGTCATCGGCCTCTTCGACCCCGGCAATAGCGGCTACGAATTCAGGAACACGGTCATTGTCTCGCCGGGTAAACTTCAGCGCACCGGACGCGGCCAGGTGACCTACATTGCCGAAACCGAACGGGGCTACGGCAAGGCGGTCGCCAAGGCAATTCCGCTGACCCTCAAACCCGCTGAACCCAGCCAAATCAACGTGGAAACCCCCTCCGACCTGCAGAGCCTACGCGCGTCCATCGCCTCGGATTTGGGTCTGTACGTGGGTGTGCTCTCCGGGATTCTGCTGGTGCTCGCCTCCCTCTCGGCGGCAACCGCAATGTACCTGTCCGTGCAATCGCGCACCGCAGAAATTGCGCTACGCCGCGCCATCGGATCGAGTAAGTGGCTGATTGCCCGCATCTTCCTCATGGAGGGGGTCATGCTCGGTGTGCTCGGCGGCTCCATTGGCGCCTGCTCCGGCATGATTGCGACCATCATTCTTTCGCTCGTGCAGGGCTGGCAGGCGATTCTCTCACCGGGATTCGTGGTGCTCGGCGTGGGGGTTGGTGCCCTCACCGGTCTGGTGTCTTCGGCGTACCCGGCGTGGGTGGCATCCCGCAAGAGCCCCGCCGACGCGATGCGCGGCTAAAGATAGCGCTGGGTGGGGGCAACCAAATATCTGAAACCTGACTGGTCAAATAGGTATTAGATAGCCCAAGCCTTAAACTAATAGGAGGTAAAAACAGCAGAAGACTAAGGACAACACGTGAGTCGAACGCACACACCGCGTCATGCTGACAAACATCAGAACACTGAGGCACCGGAGGTGACCGAAGGAAAGCGCAATGACCGCGCTGACCGCCGCCCGCCTCCGGGCCCTGACGCCCGTAAAACCCTCAGCACGTTCGGTGTCATCACCGCCGTGCACACCCTTGCGACGGTGCTTTTCAGCGCCGCCTTGGCTGTGATTATTGCCCGCGCGGCACACGCCGGTTTCGCCGCTGTTGCCGCCGAGCACGCACGCCTCAAAGAGACCAGCGCTCCGGACGTGTACCGCGCCTACATTGAGTTCTCGGGCTCCGCGCAGGCGCAGCTGGAGGCGCACGGCGGCTGGCTGCTCGGCCTCGGTGGGCTCTTCGGCGACGCAGACACCATTACCCCCGGCCTGATTGCGGTCGCCGTGGCTGCCCTGCTCGTCCGCTCGGGTACCGACTACCTGCTGGCTGTGAGCGCGCAGCGTGCCGCCTCCGGTGCGAAGTCTCAGATTCGTTCCGCCCTGCTCAAGCGTGTGCTCGCCACCGGTGGCGCAGACACCCCCGAGGGTACCGGCGCGACCGCTGTGCTGCTTTCCCGCGGCCTGAACGCCCTGGATGACTACTACACCAAGACCCTGACCGCGTTTGTTTCCACCGCGGTTGTGCCGTTCATGCTCTGGGTCGTTGTGGCATCCCTGGACTGGATGAGCGCAATGGTGCTTGCCTGCACCCTGCCGCTCATTCCGGTGTTCATGATCCTGATTGGCAAGAACACCCGCGACGAAACCGCAGAAGCTCAGGCTGAACTGCACCGCCTCTCCGACCATATTCTGGAGCTGGTGCGCGGCCTGCCCGTCATTATCGGTCTGGGCCGTGAACGTGCACAGACCCGCGCCATGAACGCCCTCGGCCAGCGTTACCGTGAACGCACCATGCAGACCCTGCGTAGCGCCTTCATGTCTTCGCTCGCCCTGGAGCTCATCACCACCATTTCGGTAGCGCTAATCGCTGTGCTGATTGGTGTGCGCCTGGTCAACGGCACCCTGGGCCTGGACACCGCAATTCTCGTGCTGCTGCTGGCCCCCGAATGCTACCAGCCGCTACGTGATGTGGGTGCCGCCTACCACCAGTCGGAGGACGGCGTTGCCGCCCTGCGTAGCGCCCAGAAGATTATTGATGCGCCCCTACCCGCCGCCGCTGCGGACTCGGCAGCGCAGGATTCGGCAGCGCAGAAGGCTCAGCCTTCCACCATCGCGGTTGAGGACCTGTCGGTGAGCTACCCGGCGCGTCCTGCCGTGCTGACTAACCTGTCGCTGAACCTGAACCGTCGCGTTGCCACTGCCAACGGTGAACGCGGCGTGGTCATTGGCGTGATGGGTGAGTCCGGTTGCGGTAAGTCCACCCTGCTGAACGTGTTCTCCGGTGCCGTGCGTGAAGGTCTGGTGCCCACCGGCTCGGAGGAGCCCGTGCACCTGACCGGTAGCGTGACCGGTCTGGGAACCACCCTGGTCATTCCGCAGTCGCCGGTCTTCACCGCACCCACCGTGCAGACCGAAATGGCTCTCTATGCGCTGAGCGCCACCGAGGCGGAGCGTGAGCGTGCAGCCACTCTGCTCGGTGAAGCGATGGACTCCAAGAAGTTGTCCGTCACCGATGCCGAGTCCGCGTTGCTGGTTGGCCCGCTGGCTCAGCTGGGCTTGGAGAAGCTGACCGCCCTTGAGCCCGGTGCCCTCAGTGCAGGTCAGGCGCGCCGCCTCGCCGTGGCACGCACCCTGGCTCGTGCCGAGGCTATCTACCGTGCTGGCGGTGAGCAGACCGTGCTGACCGTCCTGGTGGATGAGCCGACCGCGCACCTGGACGCCTACTCGGCATACCTGGTGACTCGCGCCCTGCACCGCCTGGCGGAACTTGGCGCAACCGTGCTGATCGTGACCCACGAGCAGGAGCTCGCCGCTGGCTGTGACACCCTCGTTCGTGCCGTGCAGACCGCTCAGGGCTACACCTGGACCGCCGAGGCGAATACCGCCCGCGTTGCGGTTCCTGCGCAAGCCCCCGCGCACCTGCTCAAGGATCGGGAAGAGTACGAGGCTGAAAGCACCGCCCCGGCGGGCGCCTCCGCTACTGCCGAGGCCGAGGAAACCGAGCCTGCCGGCCTGTTCGCAAGCCTGCGCACCCTGAAGGAACTGACCGGTATTGGTGTTCGCGCCGCAACCGGCCCGGTGATTATGGCTGCGATTACTTCCCTTATGGCTGCGGCACTGACCGCGCTGTCCGGCTGGCTGATTGTTCGCGCCGCAGAAGGCCCGGCAATGATGTACCTGATGGTCGCCATTGTGGGCGTGCGCTTCTTCGGCCTGGGTCGTGCCTGCGCCCGCTACGCTGAGCGTCTGATGACCCACTCGAAGGTTCTTGCCGCCGCGAATATTCTGCGTCTGCGCGCCTGGGTTGGCGCATGGCAGAGCGTAAGCAGCGTGCGTGCCCTGCTGCGTGGTGACGCGCTGCTCGAACGCCTCGTGGGCGGTATTGATGAGCTACGTGACGGCGTGCCGCGCGTTATTATTCCGCCTGCCGCGCACCTGCTGGTCATGACCGCGGCGCTGATTACGACCGCGTGCATCCTGCCGCAGGCTCTGATCCCGGTTCTGCTTGCCGTGCTGGTCAGTACTTTTGTGGCTCCGTGGATTGTGCTTCGTGCCGATGCCCGTGCGGAGGCGCTGGCTCGCCGCTCCACCGCGCAGATGCTGCGCCTGGGTACCGGCATGCTCTCGGCCGCTGAGGATCTGCGCGCTAACGGCGTGGCAACCACCGCCGAGAAGGCTAACGGCGCCCTGGACGCTGAGAATCTGTCCGCCCTGCAGAAGGGCTCGATCGCTCAGGGCGTGGGCCGTACCCTCGTGACCCTCAGCTGGTTCGGTGCGGCTCTGGCGAGCGCAATCATTGCGTACCCGCTGGCTGTTGACGGCACCGTGCGTGCCCCCGAAGCCGCGATTGTGGTGCTGCTGTGCACCGGTATGCTGGAAAGCTCCCTGGGCCATGTTGAGGCGGTCCGCTCCTGGCCCGCGTTTAGCCGCCTGCTCGCGACGATTGCCCCGAGCGTGCGCGACGTATCCCTGGAGGGTATTGTTGCCGTCTCGACTCTGAAGCGTTCCGTGCCGACCGAGGCTGAGGTGGACACCCACGTTCTGCCGCGTCGTGTTGAGCGTCTGCGTGCCCGCGCGGAGGCCGAGATGGAGGAGCTGCTGGAAGCTGACCGTCAGCGTGCCCAGCGTTTTGCTCGCCCCGAATCTGCGGCTGGTTCTAAGAGGGATACCCCGCGCCCGCCGAAGCCCGGCGAACCCACCCTGGTCAGTTGCGGTACCCCGCAGGAGCTTGGTGTGAAGGTCACCGAACCCGCCCTGAGCCTGCAGGACGCTGCCGCCCGCTGGCCCGGCATGGATCACCCGGTCTTCACCGACCTGAACATGAACGCCCGCGCGGGCTCCTGGACTGCGGTGACCGGCCCCTCCGGTTCCGGTAAGTCTACCGTGCTTGCAACCGTTCTGGGCTTCTTGCCGCTGGAGTCCGGCCGTGTGCTGGCTTCCGGTGAGGTCCTGGAGGGCGAGCAGCTGCGCGGTTACGCGGCGTGGTGCCCGCAGGCGGCTCACATTTTCGAGTCGACCCTTGAGGGTAACCTGCTGCTGGCTCGTGACCGTTCGGACCGCCCGAGCGAGGAAGAGCTGGTTGAGGTTCTGCGCCGTGTGGGTCTGGGCGAGTGGTTTGACGCTCTGCCTCAGGGACTGCGTACCCCGGTGGGTGCTGGCGGTTCGTTCCTGTCGGGTGGTCAGCGTCAGCGTCTGGCGGTGGCTCGTGCCCTGCTGGTGAACTCGCCGGTGCTGTTGCTGGATGAGCCGACCGCGCACCTGGATGCTGAGTCTGCTCGCGCGCTGATGGCTGACTTGGATGCGGCGACCCGCTCCAGTTCCGTGGCTACGGTTCTGGTGTCGCACCGTCCTGAGGATATTGCCCGTTGCGATGAGGTGGTTCGTCTCTAGCAGCTGCTCTCTAGCAGGCGGCGGGGCGCGCCGATGATGCGCCCCGAAAGAACGCTCCTAGAAAAACGCCCCTAGAAAAAATAGTGTGCATGGGAATGCCCCGGTACTTCGTGAAAGTACCGGGGCATTTCTTGTGCGCGAATAGGTTCGGGTGGGGGTGGGGAGGAGAGAGCTAGACCCAGCCGAGTATCTGCGCGCTCAATCGCAGCAGCATGAGGGTCATAACGATAACGAGCACGCGGCGAATGAATCGCTCGCCCAGGTGAATTGCGGTGCGGGCGCCAACCCAGCTTCCCGCCATGTTAGCGCATCCCATGGCGATTCCGAGGAGCCAGTGAATTGCGCCCAGCGGAATGAAGTAGAGGAGCGCGCCGAGGTTGGTGGCGGTGTTGAGAACCTTGGCGGCTGCGGTTGCGTGGAGCATATCGTAGCCCATGGCTACCTGCAGGGCGACGAGCATCATCGCGCCGGTGCCAGCCCCGAGGATGCCGTCGTAGCCGCCCAGAATCAGACCCAGCGCAAAGCCGCGCACTAGGAACAATGAGGTTGTGAGCGCGCGAGGCTGCCCGCGAGGTATGCGCGGTTGTAGCACCGAGAAGACGAGGATAGCGGCTAGAACCACCACAATAGCGGGGCGGAAAATATGTGCCGGCAGGATCGTGGCGCAGTACGCGCCGGCGGCGGAGGCGCAGAACGCCACGAACGCTACGGGGAGTAGGATTTTCCACGGGATTTTGAGCGAGCGAATGTAGGTTGAGGCGCTCATCAATGTGCCCATGGAGCTGGCAACTTTATTGGTGCTTAGGGCGGCGACGGGTGAGAATCCGGGTGCCATGAGCAGGGCGGGGAGCTGGATCATGCCGCCTCCGCCCACGACAGAGTCAATGCATCCCGCGAAGAAGGCAGCGAGCAGGAGCACGATAAATAACTCTGGTGTGACGGACAGTAAATCAAGCACGACAAATCCTCTAAGAATAATGCGTCAATAAATGTGTGCTGTGTTACTTAAAGTACACTACATAAAAGCCGGGGGTGAAGACACACACAACGTGTCTTCACCCCCGGCTTCTCAACAACCCAAGGTTGAAAGGCAGTGAACCGCGCGCTTAGAAGAGCTTTTCACCCTCCGGGCTAACCGCCATCGCAGCAGAAACAGCCGCATAGTTCGGTCCCACAATGCCGATGCTCTGAGTGAGCATCACACCGGAACCGTCGCGGGCACCGTGCTCGGTCGGCAGGGAACGAGCCACACCGCCGGAGGACGCCGCCTTCGCCGGGCCCACGCCCACCCATGCCAGAGCCAGCTGGCTCTCACCGGTGAGGAATCGGTGCGCGCGCACGCCACCGGTCGCGCGGCCCTTCTGCGGGTACTCGCTCAGGGCGGTGACCTTGGCGCTCGCCAGGCCGTCCTTGCCGTTGGTGACGGTCACGACCTCCGCCGCGTCGCCGGGCGCGGTCACGCCCAGAGCAATCACACGGTCGTCGTCGGCAAGCTTGATGCCTGCGATACCGCCGCCGGTGCGTCCCTGCGGGCGTACCTTGGCGGCGTCGAAGGTCAGCAGCTTCGCGTCGCGAGTGACGAAGGTGAGCACCGCATCGTCGGTGGGGCAGGGGGCGGCGGCTATGATTTCGTCGCCGTCCTTGAGCTTCATGATGTCCCACTCGGTCTGGTTCAGCGGGTAATCCGGGTTGAGGCGCTTAATCACGCCGCCCGCGGTTGCCAGCGCCAGCACCGTGTTCAGCGGTACGAGGGCGACCAGCTTCTCACCCTTGGCGAGCTGAACCAGCTCGGCTGCCTTCACCGCCGACGCCATGGAGGGGGTGCCGCCGTTCTCGTCCAGCACCGCAATGTCCATGACGGACAGGCGCACCATGCGGCCCGCGGAGGTCACGGCACCGATCTCACCGCGCGCGGTGGTCGGCGCAATCGAGGCGAACACGTCGTGCTTGAAACGTTTGCCAGGATCCACGAGAGCCTCGCGGATGGGCTTGCCGGGGGTGCGTCCCATCATGCCGGAGGCGGAGAGCAGCACCCAGCAGGG
>CAUUAD010000034.1:0-13789 GCA_963542785.1 Rothia mucilaginosa | reverse complement strand
TGCCTCAAAACCCTCTCCACTCAGCTGTCCAGTTGCCAGATCGGCATCACCATCACCACGCTGCTGACCGGCTACACCCTAGACGCCGCCATTAAGGCACTCACCACCGGTGTCATCGGTTCCCTGGGCCTGCCCACCAGCGTGACCAATATGCTCACCTTGCTGCTGGCAATGCTCATCGCAACCCTACTGTCCATGGTCGTCGGTGAGTTGCTACCCAAGGGCCTCGCCATCGCCGAACCCTACGATGTGGCACGCCGAGTGGCCCCCGCACAGCTGGCATTCACCCGCGTCATGTCCCCGCTCGTGCGCGTCATGAACGGCTCCGCCAACTGGATCCTCGGACGTTTCGGCATGGAAGCCAAAGAAGAACTCTCCGCAGCGCGTACCCCCGAAGAGCTCTCCTCCATGGTGCGCCGCTCCGCAGAAGAAGGCACCCTCGACTCCGACGCGGCACGCTTCGTGGACCGCACCCTGCGCTTCTCCGAGCTGACCGCCTCCGAAGTGATGACCCCGCGCGGCCAGGTCGCCATGCTCGAAGACACCGCACCCGTTGCCGAAGTCATCAAACTGGCACGCTCCACCGGCCACTCCCGATTCCCCCTCTACAAGGGCGACCATGACAACATCGTGGGCGTTGTGCACGTGAAGAAAGCGGTCGGTGTGCCCCCGGAGGTTCGCGAAACCCTCGAAGCCGGCGCCCTCGCAGAAGACGTGCTGCAGGTCCCCGAAACCCTGCACCTGGACGCGCTGCTCACCCAGCTGCGCCAGGGTGCCCTGCAGCTCGCCGTGGTCCTTGACGAATACGGCGGAACCGCGGGCATCGCAACCCTCGAAGACCTCGTCGAAGAAATTGTCGGCGAAGTCTCTGACGAACACGACCGCGGCCGCACCGAACGTCCCCTACGTTACGGCAACGGCGACTGGGTGTTCTCCGGCCTGCGCCGCCCCGACGAAATCAACGCCCTCATCCCCGGGCTTGAGGTTGAAGAAAGCCCCGAATACGAAACCGTCGGCGGCTTCATGATGGAACGGCTCGGCCGCATCCCCGAAGTAGGCGACAGTGTCCCCGTACCCGGCGGCACCCTGCGCGTCGACACCCTCGAAGGCCGCCGCGTGGACCGCATCCGATTCACCCCCGCACCTAGTGCACAGGAACAGACCGAGAAGGGAGGCAACGCATGAACGACTGGGTAGCCATCGCACTGCTCGTCATCCTGCTCGCCGGAAACGCCTTCTTCGTCGCCGGTGAATTCGCCATCATGTCCACCCGACGAGCACAAATCGACCCGCTCTCCGAAGAAGGCAATAAGCGAGCGCAGACCGTCATCTACGCGCTAGAAAACGTCTCGCTCATGCTCGCCACCTGCCAGCTGGGCATCACCATCTGCTCCCTGCTGATTCTGAATGTTTCAGAACCGGCGCTGCACCACATGCTGGAGGTGCCCCTGCACCTGGTCGGCCTGCCCCACGCGATCGTGGATGTGCTCGCCTTCGGTATCACCCTGATTCTGGTCACCTACCTGCACGTGATTTTCGGCGAGATGGTTCCCAAGAACGCAGCCGTGACCCTCGCCGCCCGCGGCGTGGCTCTCTGGATTGTGCCGCCCCTGGTGACCATCTCCAAGATTTTCGCCCCCGTGGTCGCCCTGCTGAACAACCTGTCCAATAAGCTGCTGGCGCTCATGAAGGTCGAAGCGAAGGACGAAGTCGCCTCCACCTTCACCCTGGGCGAGCTGCAGACCATCGTGGCAACCTCAACCGCGGAAGGCACCGTGGAAGACGACGCCGGCGTGATTGAAAGCGCCCTCGAATTCACCGAGAAGGACGTCTACGAAATCATGGTGCCCGGCGATAAGCTCGTCACCCTGCCCTTCGGCAGCACCCCCGCCGAACTGGAACGCGCTGTGGCACGCAGCGGCTACTCCCGCTTCGTCATTACCGACAGCGACGGAACCTACATGGGCTACCTGCACGTGAAGGATGCCCTCGCCATCGCCCCCGAGCGGTTCGAGGAGCCCTTCCCCTGGTACAAGCTGCGTTCCCTGGACACGCTCACCCCGACCACCGATATTGATGATGCGCTCGCCTCCATGCAGCGTAGCCGAACCCATATCGCGCAGGTTATGGATGAGCACGGCGTAACCCTCGGTGTGGTCTTCCTCGAAGACGTGCTGGAGGAGCTCGTCGGCGAAATCAACGACACCACCCAGGACGCGGTGCGTGAGCGTGTACGCCGACAGCAATCGCGTGAAGCCCAGTAATAAGCCCAGTAGCCGCATCGTGAGATATCCCGAATAAAACAGGGAAATCTTGAACACACAGCCCGCCCGGTGCCCTCGTCAAGGAGGGTGCGGGGCGGGCTGTTTTACTGTCGAAACGGTTGGTGGGCGCACATAAGAGGTAGCCTCATGCGGCGGTATGAAGCGGCAGCGGGGGAGCGGAACGGGCATAGCTAAAATATCCCTGCCCCATAAGCTCCTGACAGGGAAATGAGCCACCCAACACCACCTAAAAGAGACCAATAAAGAGTTGTTTATACGGGTGTGCGCATGATGTAGTTAAGAAACCTACAGACTAGAACGAACCGAAAGAGAGCCCATATGTCGCACCCGAAGATCACCCGCAAGCACTTCCTCACCGCAATGGGCTCACTCGCCGCGTCCTCCCTGCTGCTGGCAGGTTGCGCAACCGAGAACAGCACCTCATCCGGTTCGTCCTCCTCGGCTGGCTCCAACAACGGCAAGGTGAAGGTCGTCGCATCCACCGACGTCTACGCAGACATCGCCAAGCAGGTCGGCGGCGACTACATCGAGGTCACCGCGCTCATCACCTCCACCAGCACCGACCCCCACTCCTACGAAGCCACCAGCGCCGACCGCCTCAAGGCGAAGGACGCATCCCTGATCGTCATCAACGGCGCAGGCTACGACCTGTTCCTCGAAGACCTCGCGGGCAAGGACAACGCCTCCCAGAAGATCGTGAACGCGGTCAAGGTCAGCGGCAAGCTCACCGATGCCGAATACACCCACCTGGTCGAGGACCACCGCGGCGGTGAACACCACGAAGACGGCGGCGACCACGCCCACGCACACGAGTTTAACGAGCACCTCTGGTACGACTTCGAAACCGTGAAGAAGGTCGCTCAGAAGATTGCTGAAGAGCTCGCAGGCCTCGACTCCGCACACGCTGAGGCGTTCCGCACCAACGCATCCACCTTCTCCAAGGAACTGGATGCACTGGACGCAGCAGCTAAGGCAATCGCCGGTGAGGGTAAGAAGTACCTGTCCACCGAGCCCGTGCCGGACTACCTGATTTCCTCCACCGGCGCAGAGAACGCAACCCCCAGCGAATTTGCTGAGGCGGCCGAAGCCGGCAACGACGTTCCCGCACTCGTCCTGAAGGAAACCAAGGACATGGTCACCGAGAAGAAGGTCCAGCTGCTCGCATACAACGAGCAGACCTCCACCTCCCAGACCAACGAGGTGCTGCAGGCCGCTAAGGACGCCTCGGTGAACTACGTATCCTTCACCGAAACCCTGCCGGAGAACACCGACTACCTGGCATGGATGAAGACCAACGTCAGCAACCTCGAAAAGGCGCTCTCCTAAGTGACTGACAACAATAACGGTGCCACCCCCGCGATTTCCATTCGCGGGGGTAGCCTCGCTTTCGGGGCCCGCACCCTCTGGAAAGATCTAACCCTCGACATCGGCGCGGGCGAATACTTCGCCGTGCTCGGACCCAACGGCTCCGGCAAGTCCACCTTCCTCAAAGTCGTTCTCGGCCTGACCGGACTCAACGCCGGCGACATCTCTGTGCTCGGCAAGCCCGCACGCCTAGGCAACGCCGGCGTCGGCTACGTACCGCAGCAGAAGTCCATCCCCACCTCCACCCCGATGCGCGCCCGCGACCTGGTGGGACTTGGCGTGGACGGGCACCGCTGGGGCATCCGCCTGCACGGCCGCAAATACCGCGCCAAGGTGGACGAGCTCCTCGAAGCCGTCGGCGCAACCGAGTACGCGAACGTGCCGGTGGGCCTTCTCTCCGGCGGTGAGCAGCAGCGCCTGCGTATCGCTCAGGCGCTCGCGAACGACCCGAAGATTCTGCTGGCTGACGAGGCGCTACTCTCCCTGGACCTCAACCACCAGTACGCGGTGGCTGAGCTGATTCACCGGTTCAACCGTGAACGCGGCGTGGCGGTGGTGTTCGTGACCCACGAAATCAACCCCATCATTGAGGATGTGGATCGTGTGCTCTACCTGGCGAATGGCCGTTTCACGGTCGGTTCGGTGGAAGAGGTCATGACGAGTGAGACCCTCACCTCCCTGTATGGAACCCCGGTGAGCGTGCTTAAGTCTAATGGTCGTTACGTGGTGGTGGGCGAGACTCACGCCAGCGACCACTGCCATATTGAGGGCACCGACCAGAACATTCACGGCTCCCACCTGAAGTCTGGTCTTTCTGAACCGCAGCGCACTCTACACATTCCGGGAGGAACCACTCGATGACTCTTCTAGCTTCCCTCCCCGCCCTGGCTCCGGTTGCCGCCGCGCAGAATGATTTGCTCTCCCGTATCTTCGTCTTTGACCGCTACGGCGAGCTGCTGCAGATGCTGCAGAACTCCATTTTTGCTGGCGCTGTTCTGGGCCTTATCGGTGGTTTCGTCGGTATTTTCGTGATGATGCGCGACCATGCCTTTGCGGTGCACGGCGTCTCTGAAATGTCTTTCGCGGGTGCCGCCCTTGCCCTGTTGCTCGGCTATGACGTGGTGACCGGCTCCATGGTCGGTTCTATTGCCTCGGCTCTGCTGATTGCCTTTCTGGGCTCTAAGGCGAGCAATTCGAACTCGGTCATTGGTGCACTCATGCCGTTCGGCTTGGGCTTGGGTATTCTCTTCCTCTCCCTGTACCAGGGCCGTAGCGCGAATAAGTTCGGTCTGCTGACCGGTCAGATTGTGTCTGTGGACGCCGACCAGCTGCACACCATGATTATTGGTGCGGTGGTTATTATTTCCCTGCTGGTGATGGTGTGGCGCCCGCTGAGCTTCGCCTCCCTGGACCCGGAGGTGGCGCGCGCTAAGGGCGTGCCGATGCGCTTTTTGTCCCTGGTGTTCATGGTGATTCTGGGTATTGCTGTGGCGCTGTCGGTGCAGGTGGTCGGTTCGCTGCTGGTGCTGGCGCTGCTGATTACTCCGGCGGCTGCGGCGATGCAGGTAACGGCATCTCCGGTGCGCACCCTAATCCTGTCGGTGCTGTTCGCGGAGGCGTCCATCGTGGGCGGTATTCTGCTGGCTCTTGCTGGTTCGCTGCCGATTAGCCCCTACGTGACCAGTATTTCCTTCCTGATTTATGTGGTGTGCCGTGTGATTGGTGGCGTGAAGCGTCGCCATAGCGCGTCGGGCCGTCAGCTGACTGAGAAGGCATAGGACCTATAGAAAGAGCCCCACCTCGGGAATGAGGTGGGGCTCTTTTGTTGTCGTGCATAGGTGCCGCGGTGAAAAGGGGGATGTCCCGGCGCGGCGTGGGCTTAGTCTGTGTGGCGTTGCCTTGTTCAGATGCCCTGTGTGTCGTGGTGTAGCGGCGTCAAGGATCTTTGAAGGGGCTAACTTTGAAAATACCGTTTCCTTCATTGAGAAGGTTTTCCCTCGATGGGGGATAGCTCCTCAGATGAGGGGCTTAGAGGTTGCGGCTTGGCCTGCAACGTTAGCGTGCAGTGCCGCCCTGCGCTTCTTCCTCGCGACGTGCTAAAGTGCAGTCCGGGCAGTAGCCGGTCACTTCTACCACGTGCTCCAGCTCCGAGAAGCCGTGCTGCTTGCCCATCGCCAGTGCCCAGTCCTCGAGGGCGGGTGCTTCCAGCTCAATGGCGGTGCCGCATCGGCGGCAGAGCAGGTGGTGGTGATGATCTTTCACCTGGCAGTGGCGGTACAGGGTCTCACCTTCAACGCCCTTGACCGAGTCGAGCTCGCCGGCGTTAGCCAGCGACTGCAGTACACGGTAGGTAGTTGCGAGAGAGACCTGTTCCTTGCGGTTCGCGAGGGTCAGGTGCAGATCCTGTGCTGAGATGAAATCGCCGAGCTCTTCCATGGTCGCCTTGATGATGCGACGCTGGCGGGTATTTCGGGCTTCGGCGGGCTTCGTAATTCTCCGTACGGGAATATGAGTGTCCATTGCTGAACCTTTCGGAGCGGATTTCCGCCCCATTGTGTGGTCGATCTTGTCTTACGACTTTACACTAGAGGCGTTCAAAAGGTGGTTGATTTGCGCTTTATCTCAAAAATTGAAGTCATCAACAGGCACGAATGAGGGTTAACGGTAGACTAAAACTATGAAAATGACGAAGTACACCCACTCATGTATCCGCCTTGAAAATGAGGGGCGCACCCTCGTTCTTGACCCCGGTAACTTTGCCGCAGAAGGCGAACACGCCACCGCGCTGGAAGGCGCCGACTACCTGTTCGTGACTCACGCGCATCCGGACCATTTTGATGGCCCGTCGGTGCTGCCGCTGATTGCTCAGCGCGCCGAGTCGCAGAACCCGTTGAAGATTTGGGCTCCCGAGGCTGTAGCCCAGGTCATCAAGGAGGCTGTGCCTGCTGCCGAGGTTACCGTTGTTTCCTCTGATTCTGAGTTCAGCATCCCCGGTTTTGAGGTGAAGACCTACGGTGGTCAGCACGCTCTGATTCACCCGCTGATTCAGACCATCGCCAACGTCGGTTACCTGATTAACGGTGCCGTGTACCACCCCGGTGACTCGCTGGTGGTTCCGCACCGCGTGCGTGCGAATACCGTCCTGGTGCCGATTCACGCCCCCTGGTCGAAGGTTCAGGAAGTCATTGATTTTGTGATAGCAACCGGCGCGCAGCGTGTGGTTCCGATTCACAACGGCATGATTAACCAGAACGGCACCGGTATTATTGAGGGCCTGGTGACGAACTTCGGTGCGAAGTACGGCACTGAGCTGAAGCACCTGAACCCCGGTGAGAGCATTGAGGTCGAGGCGTAGAGCCTGACCGTTGAGCTTCAAACGCGCCGACGACGGCGCATGAAGGAGATTATTGTGAGCACGATTTTTACCAAGATTATTGACGGCGAGATTCCCGGCCGCTTCGTCTGGAAGGACGAGCACTGCGTCGCCTTCCTGGACATTATGCCGCTGTCGGAAGGTCACCTGCTGCTCGTTCCCCGCGCTGAGATTGACCGCTGGCCCGACCTGCCGGCTGAGCTGGCGGCGCACCTGTTCGCTGTGGCGCACAAGATTTCTGGTGCCCTGGATCAGGCGTTCGACAAGGACCGTGTGGCTCTGATGATTGCGGGCTTCGACGTGCCGCACACCCACATCCACCTGTTCCCGGCTGACGGCATGGCTGACTACGATCCCGCTAACGCGAAGAAGGACGCTACCGCCGAAGAGCTGGACGCGGCCGCCGAGAAGGTGCGTGCCGCCCTGCGCGAGCGCGGCCACGGTGAGTTCGTGCCCGAGGCGTAAGCGCCGTTTACAGCGCGTATAAACACGAAGGAGCCGCCCTCTACAGATTTGTAGAGGGCGGCTCCTTCGTTGCTATATCCCGTTGCTATATCCCGGTGGGAAAGAAGCTTAGTGCTTTTCAGCCTTGGAAATCTGCTCAGCCAGGTCCTCGGGGGAGAGGTTAGCGGAGGAGAACTCGGGGGTCAGCGGCAGGTGCAGCTGCAGACCGGTACCGGGGCAAATCTCGACCTTTGCGGAGCGCAGCTTGAAATCGACTACGTGGCCGCCCTGAACGCGCTCATCGTCAATAAAGTGTGCGTGGCAGCCGGGAACGGAAATACCCTGCTCGTAGATGGGGGTGCGGAAACCAACGATCGTGCCGGTCACGTTATCGAACTGGACAATGTCCTCGTTCTCGGTGGCGGCAACCATCTTCGGGTAAGGCTTCTCCTGCTTGATGACGGTGCGGGTGCGGACCCACTCGAAGTCGCCGTAGATCTTGATGGCGTACATGTAGTTCTTGGAGACGGTGAAGTCATCCAGAATCTGCGAGGCAGACTTACGGAGTAGGTTCTGCGGTAGTTCGCGCTTAATCATGGGCACGAAGTTGGTGACCACGGCGTAGGGGGTCTGCTGGCGTAGGTCGGGCAGGGATACGGAGCCGTCGTGGCGTACCTGGTAGCAGACGCCGTCGAGGACGACCATTTCGCCGTCGAGACCGTTGAAGGTACCCACACCGAAGTTGCCGTGGCTCAGGAGCTCACCGATGGTCATCTCGCCATCGTAGATACCGTCGAGCAGCTGGGACATGAGGCCGGTCTGAAAAACTTCGTTACGGAAAACAGTTTCACCGTTTAGGATGGTCGGCTGATATGCCATAAGATTTCTCCTCGTTACAGTGGATGCGGCGTCAGACGGGTCGGTCGGTCATCGGCGATACTCGCCCCAGCAGATGTCTAAAAGATGAGGGGCGGTAGGGAGAACACGGCTTCGTGATGTCGTTTCTCGCGGAATTCGTAGGTGCCGCCGGCCGGGCGCACGCACTTTCATTGTACGCCCGTGCAGGAAGAACCCCGGGACTAGCGGGTACGGCATCTTATGATGTGGCCCTTGCACGGATCACCCAGGTGCGGATCACCCAGGTGTGAATTCCCCAGGCGTGAATTACCCAAGCGCGGCTGACTTAGCGGGGCTGATATACCGCAAGTGACGCGAGGGCATAAAAATAGACTGGCGTTCCCTCCGGTTGCACGACGAAAAGGGAGGGAACGCCAGCACGAACAGCTTAGCCCTTAGAGCCGCTCTAAGCGCAACTAAGGCATACGAAGCTCATCGAGACAGAAAAATATTAGACACGAACCGTCACCCAAATGGTTCGGCGAGCCTGCACTCCGCAGAAACCCCTCAGAACACACAACAATGGCCTATATGCTCCCCAAGGGAACATATAGGCCATTGCACACTATTCGGAACGTCGCCCTATACGGGGCAGGGCTCAGAGCTCAAATCTAGAAGCCTGGAATTAGACGCCGTAGTACAGCTGGTACTCAAGCGGGTGCGGAATCAGCGAGAGGGGCTCCAGCTCATTCTTACGCTTGTAGTCAATCCAAGCCTGAATCAGGTCCTCGGTGAACACGCCGCCCTCGAGCAAGAAGTCGTGGTCAGCCTCCAGAGCAGCCAGAGCCTCCTCCAGGTTAGCCGGAGCCTTCTTGATGTCCTTAGCCTCTTCGGCGGGCAGCTCGTACAGGTCCTTATCGATCGGTGCCGGCGGCTCAATGCGGTTGCGGATACCGTCCAGACCAGCCATCAGCTGAGCAGCGAACGCGAAGTAGGGGTTAGCGGAGGGGTCCGGTGCACGGAACTCCAGGCGCTTAGCCTTCGGGTTGGTACCGGTAATCGGAATACGGATACCAGCGGAACGGTTACCCTGCGAGTACACCATGTTGATGGGAGCCTCGTAACCGGGGACCAAACGCTTGTAAGAGTTCACGGTCGGGTTGGTGAACGCCAGAACAGCGGAGGAGTGCTCAATCAGACCGCCAATGTACCAGCGGGCGGTGTCAGAGAGGTTAGCGTAGCCGCGCTCATCGTAGAAGAGGGGCTCGCCGTCCTGCCACAGCGACTGGTGGCAGTGCATGCCGGAGCCGTTGTCACCGAACACGGGCTTAGGCATGAAGGTTACGGACTTGCCCCATGCGTCTGCGGTGCCCTTGATGACGTACTTGAACTTCAGCAGGTCGTCAGCAGCCTTGGTGAGGGTGTCGAACTTGTAGTTGATTTCTGCCTGGCCGGCTGCGCCCACCTCGTGGTGGCTACGCTCAACCTCAAGGCCAACCTCATCCATTGCTACGCACATTGCGTCACGCAGGTCAGCCTGCTTGTCGACGGGGGAGACGGGGAAGTAGCCGCCCTTGACGGGGGTCTTGTTGCCCAGGTTGCCGCCCTCTTCCTTGCGGCCGGTGTTCCAGGGAGCCTCATCGGAGTCGATCTTGAAGAATACGGAGTTCGGCTCGACCTGGTAGCGGACGTCCTCGAAGACGAAGAATTCAGCCTCGGATGCGAAGAACGCGGTGTCTGCAATGCCGGTGGACTGCAGGTAAGCCTCGGCGCGCTCAGCGACGCCGCGGGGGTCACGGTGGTAGGGCTCACCGGTGCGGGGGTTCACGATGGAGCAGATGATGACCAGGGTCTTCTCAATGCGGAAGGGGTCAACGTACGCAGACTGAACATCGGGGATCAGCTGCATATCGGACTCTGCAATGCCCTGGAAGCCGCGAATGGAGGAGCCATCAAAAAGCTGGCCGTTGACGAAGAAATCGTCATCAATTGCCTTAGCGGGCAGGTTGAAATGCTGCTGCACGCCGGGCATGTCGGTGAAACGGATATCGACGAAGACTACTTCTTCGTTCTTGATAAAGTCGAGAACTTCCTGGGGGCTGGTAAACATGAGGACTGCTCCTTGTTCGACTGACGGTGCAGGAGGGTATCTTCCCTCATCACATTCAGTCTTTGGTTTAGTTTTTGGCCGCGGGCAAAACCCTGTGACATATCCAGCATAGTGGTTATTTTTTGCGCGTGCGTGACTATCGTGTTTCGGTAATGTTACAAATCCTGGAAAGGAGTTACATCTATGTTGCCTCACGAAACACAGCGCGGATGCTAACGCCCTCTAGCAAAGCTCTAGTAAAGCCAATATCAACGCCAGCAACAGCGCAATAATCGGGCGTAACAAAAGGCTCCGACCCTCCCCACACGGGAAGAGCCGGAGCCTTCAAAAGCTTATATCAGCGCCTCGCTTAGCGGCCGCGCATCGCACGACGGTCGGGGCGAGCACGCATCGGGTCAACACCCTTAGGCAGGCCATTCATCGGGTTACGCATCGTGTTCAGAGTGCTCAGACGACCCGAAACAACCTGCATCTCCTGCTGAGTCAGAGCCTTCGGAAGCTTGTTCATGGTCTTCACAACGTCCTTGAGCTCAACCTGACCCTCTTCGTGACCGGTCTCAATCACGTGAACCGGAACGCCGGGAGCTACACGGGCCAGGTGCTTCTTCTCGGTGTTCACCAGGGAATTCACACGGCTGTGAGGGCCCTCGGTCACCAGCACGATACCGGGACGGCCCAGCGCACGGAACACCAGATCCTGGTGGCGGTTCGCAGCAACGGGCTGCTCCTCAACAATCCAACCGCGGCGCACCGAGTTCATCGCCGCACCACTACGACCGGGCTGGTTCTCAATCTGAGCAAAAGCCGCAGTCTGCGCGCGGCGACCCAGCAGAAGCATCGCCACAATAGCGGCAACGCCCAGACCCAGAATCAGGAAAGTAATCCAGTTACCCAGAGCAATACCGATGAGGAGGAAAACCAAAAGGGTACCCAGAGCCGACAGACTCAGAATCCAACCGATATTCGGGTCGGACTTCTTGGTCATCTGGTAGACCTGCTTCATCTGGGCGAAAGTGCCCGGAGTGCGTTCCTTCTTCTTTTTCTTCTCTTCGCGCTTATCTGCCACGATTCTTCCTCGGCTGGTTCTTCCGCGGCCCCGAGAAGCGCCTCAAACGCTCACGGAACCATAGTGACGTAACGATGCAGTGTATGCCTGCAATTTTTCTAGTTTACCCTACCCGCACAAGGGACGGGGCATAAGGGGAGGCTCCCCGAACACCGGACGAACACCGGGTTCGAGGAGCCTCAACGCTCTCAGAAAGATTCTGAAAAGGCTTAGTAGCCCGCAGCCACCAGGGAGGAGGCTTCCTGCAGGGCTGCACCCTCACCCTCAATGTGGGCAAGGTTCTCAGGGATCGGGTAGCCGTTCTTACGCATTGCACGAGCCCACAGACGACCTGCACGGTACGAAGAACGAACCATCGGGCCCGCCATAACGCCAGCAAAACCAATCTCCTCAGCCATGTTCGCGAAGTCCACGAACTGCTGCGGCTTCACCCAACGCTCAATCGGGTGGAAGAGCGGGCCGGGGCGCAGGTACTGGGTGAGGGTAATGATGTCACAGCCAGCGTCGTGCAGATCGCACAGCGCCTCGTAAATCTCGTCATCGGTCTCGCCCATACCCAGAATCAGGTTGGACTTGGTGACCATGCCGCCTTCCTTAGCCTGGGTAATAACATCCAGGGAACGCTCGTAACGGAACGCCGGGCGAATCTGACGGAAGATGCGGGGGACGGTCTCCAGGTTGTGCGCGAACACCTCGGGCTTAGCGTCAATCACCTTCTGAACATGCTCGGGAACACCCTTGAAGTCGGGGACGAGCATCTCAACGCCGGTGTTCGGGCACATCTTGTGAATCTGGCGGGTGGTCTCTGCGTACAGCCACGCACCGCCGTCTTCCAAGTCGTCACGAGCAACACCGGTCACGGTTGCGTAACGCAGACCCATGACCTTCACGTTCTTAGCAACCTTGAACGGCTCAGCATAGTCAACAGCAACGGGCTTGCCGGTGGCAATATTGCAGAAGTCGCAACGACGGGTGCACTCGGAGCCACCAATCAGGTAGGTTGCCTCACGGTCTTCCCAACACTCGTAAATATTGGGGCAGCCAGCCTCTTCACACACGGTGTGCAGACCCTGACCGCGAGCCAGCTCGCGCATCTCGTTGTATTCGGGGCCAACGATAGCTTTGGTCTTAATCCAGTGAGGCTTCTTCTCAATGGGAACCTCAGCGTTGCGGGCCTCCACACGCAGTAGCTTGCGTCCTTCAGGTGCGGTACTCAAAAGTCTTCTCCTTGGTCTCGGTGTGCCCTCTGTACAGGTGGGCTACCTTCTATTTTACGCCCGCTCAGGCGTAGGTGAAACTGATGTTCGTATATGACGAACAAGCCCGGATGCGCGGCTCGTTCAGCGCCTCTCGGCTGTACCTAGCTCCGGTGTCTAGTCCTGCGCCGCGACGGGCTCGAAGGACTCCGCCAGACGGTCCTGATACTTCAGAAGCTCCGCCTCCAGCGGCTCCAAAATATCGGCGGGGGTGACGGTGCGGCCCAGCTGCTCCGAAATGGTGGTAACACCCGCATCGCTAATACCGCAGGGAATGAACTGCTGGAAAGGTGCAGTGTCATTGCAGCAGTTAATCGCGAAGCCGTGCATGGTGGTGTTACGCGAAACGCGCATGCCCAGTGCCGCGATCTTCTTGTCCTGGGTGACGCCGTCGCCCAGAATCCACACGCCGCTACGACCCTCAACGCGCTCACCCTTAATGCCCAGACCAGCCAGGACGTTAATGATGATTTCCTCGATGATGCGCACATACGCCACCACATCAATGGGCTCGGGCAGACGCAGAATCGGGTAACCGGTCAGCTGGCCGGGGCCGTGCCAGGTCAGCTTGCCGCCGCGGTCAATCTTGACGACGGGGGTGGACTTGTCTGCGGGGTACTCGTGATCTTCGGTACGTTTACCGGCGGTAATCACTGCCTCGTGCTCAAGTAGAAGAATCGTATTCTGGCGGGTGCGGTTAGCCACCTCATCGTGGATGCGGTACTGCTCGTCCAGGCACTCAACATAGTTCACATAGTTCGGGGCGAAGCCCACGCGTTCAATCGTCACAGACATACTTTCTACCTTAGTACTGCTAATGGAGGGAAGAAAATTAGGGCGCCCTGAATCACGTGATGAGCGAACACGTCGGAATGTTACGTGAGGGTGTGCTCAAGGGGAGGGGGTGAATGAGCAGATAAATGCCTGAATTATTCTTTGGAGTACTTGAACTATTTTAGTGTGCTTAAAGATATTATTTGATGCAATTTGATAACATGATGGTATGAGAAGCAAAGAAGCACACGTTCTGGAAAGCATCGCCAACCCGGCTCT
>CAUUAD010000033.1:0-14558 GCA_963542785.1 Rothia mucilaginosa | reverse complement strand
TGACTGCTGAGGATGTCTGCAAGCGTCTGATGGACTTCGGTTTCCACGCTCCGACCTTGGCGTTCCCGGTTCCGGGCACCCTGATGGTTGAGCCGACTGAGTCTGAGTCCAAGGAAGAGCTCGACCGCTTCATCGAAGCGATGGAGACCATCTACGACGAGATCATCGAGGTCGCCGAGGGTAAGGTCGCCGTTGAGGATTCCGTCCTGCGCAACGCACCGCACACCGTTGATGTGGTCAGCGCAGACGAGTGGGATCGTGCGTACACCCGCACCCAGGCTGCCTTCCCGGTTCCGAGCCTGCGCGTCAACAAGTACTTCACTCCGGTGGGCCGTATTGACGGTGCCGGCGGTGACCGTAACTTCGTGTGCGAATGCCCCCCGATGGAGGCTTTCGACCTGGAAGCATAAGGAGCCTATAACGCTCCTGGGTAGGCTGTAGCGGTCTACCTGCCTCACCCGTCCTCAGATTTCTGGGGGCGGGTGGGGGTCGCCTCCACAGTGTATTTTGTGTCTGTGGGGGTGAACGAAATCTATGACGATTGAACGATAACAGCACAAGGCTGTGCGTGAGGAGAATCTAATGTCCCCCAAGAAGACCTCTCTGTACTCTGTCCACGAGAAGCTTGGCGCTTCTTTCACCGACTTCGGCGGCTGGGATATGCCCCTGAAGTACGCTAATGACGTTGCTGAGCATGAGGCTGTGCGTACCCGTGCCGGTATTTTCGACCTGTCCCACATGGGTGAGTTCCGTGTGACCGGTCCGGATGCGGGTGCGTTCCTGGATTACGCTCTGGTGTCGAACATGTCCATCCTGAAGGTCGGTAAGGCAAAGTACTCGATTCTGGTCAACGACAAGGGCGGCGTGATTGACGACCTGATTACTTACCGTCTGGGCGATGAAGAGTTCCTGGTTGTTCCGAACGCTGCGAACATTGACACCGACTTCGCGGCGATGAGCGAGCGCCTGGGTGATTTCAATGTTGAGTTTGTGAATGAGTCGGAGCAGACTTCTCTGGTGGCTGTTCAGGGTCCTCGTGCTGAGGAGATTCTGCTGGCTGCTGGCGTTTCTGATGAAGAGGCTGTCCGTGAGCTGAAGTACTACGCTTCGGTGCCGCTGACTGTTGCAGGCGTTGATGTTTTGCTGGCTCGTACCGGTTACACCGGTGAGGATGGCTTCGAGCTGTTCGTTCCGAATGAGAACGCTGTTGAGCTGTGGGATAAGCTGGCTGCTGCCGGTGAGCCTTTCGGTATGATTCCTGCCGGTCTGGCTTCTCGTGACTCCCTGCGTCTTGAGGCTGGTATGCCGCTGTACGGTCAGGAGCTGGGTCTTGAGATTACTCCGTTTGAGTCCGGTTTGGGTCGCCTGGTTGAGATTGCTCTGGAGAAGAAGGCTGCTAACTTTGTGGGTCGTGAGGCTCTGACTGAGTTGGCTAAGAGTGAGTCGAAGCGTATCCTGGTTGGTTTGAAGGCTCAGGCGAAGCGCCCTGCTCGTGCCGGTTCTAAGCTGGTGGATGCTGAAGGTAATGAGATTGGTGAGGTTACCTCCGGTATTCCTTCCCCGACTCTGGGCTTCCCGATTGCTATGGCACTGGTGAACCGTGAGTTCTCTGAGGTTGGCTCTACTGTGGATGTTGATATCCGCGGTAAGCGTGCTCCGTTTGATGTTGTGGCTCTGCCGTTCTACAAGCGTGAGAAGTAAGAGTTTTTCTGCAGATAGATAATCTGTAGGGGAGAGGCGTCGTGCCTTGTGTAGGCACGACGCCTTTTCTGCGCTGTACTGCGGGGCTGAGTGGCGGGGGAGTGTCGAAGTGTTCTAAACCTTAGTTTGTGATGGTTCTGAAGTGCGTTAGGATTAGAGCGGCCAATCAAGGGTGATTGTCCGCACGTAGAGACCGCAGATTGATGTGTGCTTCCTCTGTTGAGGGGCGCGTATCTTTTGGTGCGGTGCACAGACATTTTTATTTGAAGGACAGAACATGGCTATTAACCAGAGCGCACCCAGCAGTGCCCAGAAGAAGGCAGAGGCTCTGCCGTACGACATCAGTGTTTTTGAGATGTTCAGCATTGGTGTGGGTCCTTCGAGCTCGCATACCGTGGGGCCGATGCGCGCTTCGAACCGTTTTGTGGCGGAGCTGATTGATGAGGGCCTGTTGGACCGTGTGACGGGCGTACATGTTGATCTGTATGGTTCGTTGGCGGCTACGGGCGCTGGTCACGGCACGATGAGCGCTGCGTTGAAGGGTCTGTGTGGTTTTGTTCCGGAGACGATTAATATCGCTGATTCTGAGGCGATGATTGAGCGTAATAGCGTGGATGGCACGTTGCCTCTGGCGGGTTACCCCTCCTCTGCTTACGGTGTGAGTGCGCCCGGTGGCGAGGATCAGAAGGTGTACGGCCCGGTGGTGAAGTACCGTGAGCTGGATATGACTCTGCGCCCCCTGACGGTTCTTCCGCGCCATACGAACGGTATGAAGATTGCGGCGTTTGCCGGTGAGCAGCTGCTGTTGGAGCGTACCTACTATTCCATTGGTGGCGGTTTCATTGTTGAGGGTGATGAGGAGGCGACCGGTGGCGCGTCGCTGATGAACCCTCCGTATCCTTTTGGTTCGGCGGCTGAGCTGCTGGAGATGGCGAATGAGGCTGGGTTGTCGATTGCGCAGTTGAAGATGGCGAATGAGTGTTCGCTGCGTTCTGAGCAGGAGGTCCGCGATGGCATCTTGCATATCTACCGCGTGATGAAGGAGTGCATTGGCTCTTCCCTGGCACGTGTGGGTTATTTGCCTGGTCCGCTGAAGGTGCGTTGCCGTGCGGGTGCGTGGCATCGCGATTTGATGGTGGAGGATCCTTCGAAGTCTCCTGAGTTTGCTATTGACTGGGTGAACCTGATTGCTTTGGCGGTCAATGAGGAGAACGCTTTTGGCGGTCGCGTGGTGACTGCTCCGACGAATGGTGCTGCGGGTATTATCCCGGCGGTGTTGCATTATGCGATGAACTACACGCAGGGTATTCGCCATTGCGGTCAGGCTGCCCGTGACCAGGCGGTTGTTGATTTCTTCTTGGCGTCTTCTGCTGTGGGCGTGCTGTATAAGAAGCGCGCGTCGATTTCTGGTGCTGAGGTTGGTTGCCAGGGTGAGGTGGGTAGTGCCTCCTCGATGGCTGCTGCCGGTTTGGCGCAGGTGATGGGTGGTACTCCTGAGCAGGTTGAGAATGCTGCTGAGATTGCGATGGAGCACAACCTGGGTCTGACGTGTGACCCGGTGGGTGGTTTGGTGCAGATTCCGTGTATTGAGCGTAATGCAATGGCGGCGTCGAATGCTGTGACGGCTGCTCGTATGGCGTTGCGTGGTGATGGTACGCACCGTGTGTCGTTGGATCAGGTGATTGAGACGATGCGTCAGACCGGTTTGGATATGTCTCACCGCTATAAGGAGACGTCTATGGGCGGTTTGGCTGTGAATGTGGTGGAATGCTAGGTGCATGCCGTGGCAGGTTTGCACTCCTGATGCGGGTGTGGTAGACAGAAAGGCTTTCTTCCTGTATTGTTAGTATTTACGCTTTCCCTAACCTTTGTGCCTTCATATAGCGGTGGGCACGGGCTGAAGGTGACGTTTTTCCGTCCGACTCTATAGCTTCGAGCACCGTTTTATTCGGGGGCTGAGGTTGTCGTGTCGCCGGTAATGTCGCCGGGAGGCTGATTGCTAACAGACATGTCTGTGGAAGGATCCCCATTTTGGTCGCTTCGAGCACCTCTAACCATGACGCCGCTAACGGTGCAGAGAACGTCTCGCGCCGAATTTCATTCGCGAAGATTAACGAACCGCTGAAGGTTCCCAACCTGCTTGCTATCCAGACCGATAGCTTCGACCGCCTCGTGGGTAACGAGCGCTGGGCGGAGCGTCTGGAAAAGGCGCAGGCTGCAGGTGACAATTCTGTCCCCGCCCAGTCCGGTCTGGCTGAGATTTTTGAAGAAATCTCCCCGATCCGTGACTTCCAGGAGACTATGCAGCTCTCCTTCTCTGAGCCTGAGTTTGCTGACCCCAAGTACTCTGTTGAGGAGTGCAAGGACCGCGACGCAACCTACTCGGCTCCGCTGTACATTAAGGCTGAATTCATGAACCTCGCTACTGGCGAGGTCAAGCAGCAGACCCTGTTCATGGGTGACTTCCCCCTGATGACCGAGGCCGGTACCTTCGTTATTAACGGTACTGAGCGTGTGGTCGTTTCTCAGCTGGTGCGTTCCCCCGGTGCTTACTTTGAGAAGGCTCCGGACCGTACCTCCGATAAGGACATTTACTCTGCCCGCGTGATTCCTTCCCGCGGTGCATGGTTCGAGCTTGAGATTGATAAGCGCGACCAGGTGGGCGTGCGTCTGGACCGTAAGCGTAAGCAGTCTGTGACTGTTCTGCTGAAGGCTCTGGGTTGGACCGAGTCCAAGATCCTGGCTGAGTTCGGTCAGTACGACTCCATCCGCGCAACCCTGGAGAAGGACTCCGTTAAGGACCGCGACGAGGCTCTGCTGGATATCTACCGCAAGCTGCGTCCGGGCGAACCCCCGACGGTTGAAGCTGCTCAGGGTCTGCTGGACAACATGTACTTCACCCCGCGCCGCTACGACCTGGCGAAGGTTGGTCGTTACAAGCTGAACCGTAAGCTCGGCGTGGACGTTCCCATGGATTCCCCCGAGGCTTCCGTTCTGAGCCAGGACGACATCGCTCAGATGATTCGTTACCTCTGCGCTCTGCACGCAGGCGAGACCACCATCCCCGGTGTTCGTGACGGCGAGGAGATCTCCCTCAAGGTCGACATCGACGACATCGATCACTTCGGTAACCGTCGTATCCGTACCGTGGGCGAGCTCATTGAGAACCAGATCCGTACCGGTCTGTCCCGTATGGAGCGCGTGGTTCGCGAGCGCATGACCACCCAGGACGTGGACGCTATCACCCCGCAGTCCCTGGTGAACATCCGCCCCGTCGTGGCAGCTATCAAGGAGTTCTTCGGTACTTCTCAGCTGTCGCAGTTCATGGACCAGAACAACCCGCTGGCAGGTCTGACCCACAAGCGTCGTCTGTCCGCACTGGGCCCGGGCGGTCTGTCTCGTGACCGTGCAGGCATGGAAGTTCGAGACGTCCACCCCTCGCACTACGGTCGTATGTGCCCCATTGAAACCCCTGAAGGCCCGAACATTGGTCTGATTGGTTCGCTGGCAACCTACGGTCGCATCAACTCCTTCGGTTTCATTGAGACCCCCTACCGCGTCGTGACTGACGGCCGCGTGACCGATGAGGTCCGCTACCTGACCGCTGACGATGAGAAGGGTGTCGTCATTGCGCAGGCAAACGCGCCGCTGAACGCTGACCGTACCTTCGCTGAGAACGAGGTTCTCTGCCGTGCGGGTGACGGTTCTGGTGAAGCTGTTATGGTTGCTCCCGGCGCCGTACAGTACATGGACGTTTCCCCGCGCCAGATGGTGTCTGTGGCTACCGCCCTGATTCCTTACCTGGAGCACGACGACGCTAACCGAGCACTGATGGGTGCTAACATGCAGCGTCAGGCTGTGCCCCTGCTGGAGTCTGAGGCTCCCGTGGTTGGTACCGGTATGGAGAAGTACGCAGCACTGGATTCCGGTGACTCCGTGCTCGCGAAGAAGCCCGGTGTGGTTTCCTCCGTGGACGCTAAGACCGTTATCGTCCGTAATGACGACGGTTCTGTCTCCACCTACCCGATCATGAAGTTCTCCCGTTCGAACCCGGGTAACTGCTACAACCAGCGCGTTGTGGTGAAGGAAGGCCAGCGCGTCGAATACCGCGACGTTATTGCTGACGGCCCCTCCACCGACGGCGGCGAGCTGGCACTGGGTAAGAACCTGCTCGTGGCATACATGCCGTGGGAAGGCCTGAACTACGAGGATGCGATCATCCTCTCCCAGCGCATGGTGTCTGAGGACGTGCTGACCTCGATTCACATTGAGGAGCACGAGATTGACGCCCGCGACACCAAGCTGGGCCCCGAGGAGATTACCCGCGATATCCCGAACGTGTCCGAGGATGTTCTCTCGGCTCTGGACGAGCGCGGCATCATCCACATCGGTGCTGAGGTTGAGGCTGGCGACATCCTGGTTGGTAAGGTCACCCCTAAGGGTGAGACCGAGCTGACCCCTGAGGAGCGCCTGCTGCGCGCAATCTTTGGTGAGAAGTCTCGCGAGGTTCGTGACACCTCCCTGAAGGTTCCTCACGGTGAGTCCGGTACCGTCATCGGTATCCGCATCTTCGACCGCGAGAGCAACGATGAGGACGATCTGCCCCCGGGCGTGAACCAGCTGGTCCGCGTGTACGTGGCTCAGAAGCGTAAGATTACCGACGGCGACAAGCTCGCAGGCCGCCACGGTAACAAGGGTGTTATTTCCAAGATCCTGCCGATCGAGGATATGCCCTTCCTGGAAGACGGTACCCCCGTGGACGTTATCCTGAACCCGCTGGGTGTGCCCGGTCGTATGAACATTGGTCAGGTTCTGGAAGTCCACACCGGTTGGCTGGCTAAGCAGGGTTGGAAGATTGAGGGCGAGCCCGAATGGCTCAAGCACATGCCGAACTTCCCGAAGGAATCCGGCCCGACCCGCCTGGCAACCCCGGTGTTCGACGGTGCCCACGAGGACGAACTGTTCGACCTCATGGATCACTCGAACCCGAACCGCGATGGCGACCGTCTGATCAACCGCTCCGGTAAGGCACGTCTGATTGACGGCCGTTCCGGTGAGCCGTTCCCGGACCCGATTTCGGTTGGTTACCAGTACATCCTGAAGCTGCACCACCTGGTGGATGACAAGATTCACGCTCGTTCCACCGGTCCGTACTCGATGATTACCCAGCAGCCCCTGGGTGGTAAGGCGCAGTTCGGTGGTCAGCGCTTCGGTGAGATGGAAGTGTGGGCGCTGGAGGCATACGGCGCCGCATACACCCTGCAGGAAATCCTGACCGTCAAGTCCGATGACGTGGCGGGCCGTGTGAAGGTTTACGAGGCTATCGTGAAGGGCGAGAACATCCCTGAGCCGGGTATCCCCGAATCCTTCAAGGTTCTTATCAAGGAAATGCAGTCTCTGTGCCTGAACGTCGAGGTGCTCTCCACCGACGGCAAGATTATTGAGATGAGCGACTCGGAGGAAGAAGGCTTCCGGGCAGCAGAAGATATGGGCGTGAGCCTGACCCACGACGAGCCTAGCTCCGTCGACGAGGCATAAGCACCGCCTCCTTCTAGGGTGGGAAACCCCGCATGCGCTCGCATGCGTTGTGGGGTTCCTGCCCGCTAACCCAAGTCTTCAGAAACTTACAGAAAGAGATTAGGACCGATATGTCCAACGAATCTTCGCTTGGTTTGATGCGAATTGGCCTCGCCACCGCCGACGACATCCGTCGTTGGTCTTTTGGTGAGGTTAAGAAGCCCGAGACCATCAACTACCGTACCCTGAAGCCCGAGAAGGACGGTCTCTTCGACGAGCGTATCTTCGGCCCCACCAAGGACTGGGAGTGCTACTGCGGTAAGTACAAGCGCGTGCGCTTTAAGGGCATTGTGTGTGAGCGCTGTGGTGTTGAGGTGACCCGCTCTAAGGTACGTCGTGAGCGTATGGGTCACATTGAGCTGGCTGCTCCTGTTACCCACATTTGGTACTTCAAGGGTGTTCCTTCCCGTCTGGGTTACCTGCTGGATCTGGCTCCGAAGGACCTGGAGAAGGTCATTTACTTCGCTGCGTACATGATCACTAAGGTTGATGAGGAAGCTCGTCACGAGGATCTGCCCATGCTGCAGGCTGCTCACGACCGTGAGAAGCAGGAGCTTGAGGCTGCTCTGAATGCTGATGTGAACGCTATTAGCCGTGAGGTTGAGGCGGAGCTGGCTCGTATTGAGGCAGAGGGCGGCAAGGCTGCTGAGAAGCGTAAGCTGCGTGATAACGCTGAGCGTCAGCTCGCGTCGGTGCGTAAGCGTTACGAGCGTGAGGCTGAGCACCTGGATCGTGTGTGGGATCGCTTCAAGAACCTGAAGGTTGCTGACCTTGAGGGTGACGAGGCTCTGTACCGTTCCATGATTGATAAGTACGGCCTGTACTTTGAGGGTGCGATGGGCGCAGAGGCTATTAAGAAGCGTCTGGAGTCCTTCGACCTGGAGGCTGAGTCTGAGGCTCTGAAGGAGATCATTCAGACCGGTAAGGGTCAGAAGAAGACCCGCGCTCTGAAGCGTCTGAAGGTTGTTAACGCCTTCCTGACCACTAACAACTCCCCGCTGGGTATGGTCCTGGATGTTGTTCCGGTTATTCCGCCGGAACTGCGCCCGATGGTTCAGCTGGACGGTGGCCGCTTCGCGACCTCCGACCTGAACGACCTGTACCGTCGTGTGATTAACCGTAACAACCGTTTGAAGCGTCTGCTGGAGCTGGGTGCTCCCGAGATTATCGTGAACAACGAGAAGCGTATGCTGCAGGAAGCTGTGGACTCGCTCTTCGATAACGGTCGTCGCGGTCGCCCGGTGACCGGCCCCGGTAACCGCCCCCTGAAGTCTCTGTCTGACATGCTGAAGGGTAAGCAGGGTCGTTTCCGTCAGAACCTGCTCGGTAAGCGTGTTGACTACTCGGGTCGTTCCGTGATTGTGGTTGGTCCTCAGCTGCAGATGCACCAGTGTGGTCTGCCCAAGCAGATGGCGCTGGAGCTGTTCAAGCCCTTCGTTATGAAGCGTCTGGTGGAGCTGAGCCACGCTCAGAACATTAAGAGCGCTAAGCGTATGGTTGAGCGTTTCCGCCCGCAGGTTTGGGACGTGCTGGAAGAGGTTATTGCTGAGCACCCGGTTCTGCTGAACCGTGCACCTACCCTGCACCGCCTCGGTATTCAGGCGTTTGAGCCGAAGCTGGTTGAGGGTAAGGCTATTCAGCTGCACCCGCTGGTTTGCTCCGCGTTCAACGCTGACTTCGATGGTGACCAGATGGCAGTTCATCTGCCGCTGTCTCCTGAGGCTCAGGCTGAGGCTCGTATCCTCATGCTGTCCTCGAACAACATCCTGAAGCCGTCGGATGGCCGCCCTGTGGCTGTTCCTTCGCAGGATATGATTATTGGTCTGTACCACCTGACTACTCCTCGCGATGGTCAGAAGAACGAGGGTCATGCATTCTCCTCGGTGTCTGAGGCTCTGATGGCGATGGATCGTCATGAGATTGAGCTGTACACCAAGGTGAAGATTCGCCTTGATGGTGACCAGTTTGTTGCTCCCGAGGATTGGGAAGCACCGGAGGGTTACCAGCCCGGCGATTCTGTGCTGCTGGACTGCACTGTTGGTCAGGTTCTGTTCAACCAGGCTCTGCCGAAGGATTACCCCTGGTTCTCTGGCGTGGCAGATAAGAAGGGTCTGGGTAGCCTGATTAATGATCTGGCTGAGCGTTACCCGATGGATGTTGTGGCTCGTGCCCTGGATAACCTGAAGAACTCCGGTTTCTACTGGGCTTCTCGTTCGGGCGTGACCGTGGCTGTTTCCGATATTGCTACTCCTTCTGAGAAGCCGGCAATTATGGAGCGCTACGAGAAGCAGGCTGCTGCAATTGAGGACGACTTCGAGATCGGTACCATCGATGACGAAGAGCGTCGTCAGGAGCTGATTAAGGTTTGGACCGAGGCTACCGACGTGGTTGCAGAGGCTATGCGTGAGAACTTGAGCTCTCACGGTGGTCTGAACACCATTTACCGTATGGTGACCTCTGGTGCACGTGGTAACTGGATGCAGGTCCGTCAGATTGCGGGTATTCGTGGTCTGGTGTCGAACCCGAAGGGTGAGATTATGCCTCGCCCGATTAAGTCCTCGTACCGTGAGGGCCTGTCGGTTCTGGAGTACTTCATCGCGACCCACGGTGCACGTAAGGGTCTGGCTGATACCGCGCTGCGTACCGCTAACTCGGGTTACCTGACCCGTCGTCTGGTGGACGTTTCGCAGGATGTTATCGTTCGTGAGCACGACTGTGGCACTCGCCGTGGTCTGGTTCTGCCTCTGATTGATGAGCACGGCGGTCTGCACCAGGACGTCGAGACTTCGATTCACGGTCGTACCCTTGCGGTTGACGTGAAGGACGAGGCTGGCAACGTTCTGGCTGATGCTGGCTCGGATGTCTCTGATGAGTTCATTGAGAAGCTCTTCAAGGCAGGCGTGAAGGAAGTTCGCGTCCGTTCGGTTCTGACCTGTGAGTCTGCTATTGGTGTGTGTGCACTGTGCTACGGTCGTTCGATGGCTTCGAACGTTCTGGTGGACATTGGTGAGGCTGTTGGTATTATTGCGGCTCAGTCGATTGGTGAGCCCGGTACCCAGCTGACCATGCGTACCTTCCACACCGGTGGTGTGGCTTCGGCTGACGATATTACTCAGGGTCTGCCCCGTATTCAGGAGCTGTTCGAGGCTCGTACCCCCAAGGGTGTTGCCCCGATTTCTGAGGTGTCCGGTCGCGTGACCATTGAGGATACCGAGAAGTCCTACAAGATTGTGGTGACCCCGGACGATGGTTCTGAGCCTCAGGCCTACACTGTTCTGCGTCGTGCGGCTTCTAAGCTGCAGAATGGCGACCACGTTCAGGTTGGCGATCAGCTGGCTACCGGTTCTGTTGATCCGAAGGAGGTTCTGCGTATTCGTGGTCCTCGTGAGGCTCAGAAGCACCTGGTGAGCGAGGTTCAGGGCGTGTACAAGTCGCAGGGTGTGGAAATCCACGACAAGCACGTTGAGGTTATTGTTCGCCAGATGCTGCGTCGCGTGACCGTGATTGAGTCCGGTGATACCGATCTGCTGCCTGGTGAGCTGGTTGATAACATTGCTTTCCAGACTGCTAACCGCAAGGCACTGGTTGAGGGTAAGAAGCCCGCAGCTGGTCGTCCGGAAATGATGGGTATTACCAAGGCTTCGCTGGCTACCGAGTCCTGGCTGTCGGCGGCCTCCTTCCAGGAGACCACCCGCGTCCTGACTCAGGCTGCTATGGAGGCGAAGACTGACCCGCTGCTCGGCCTGAAGGAGAACGTGATCATCGGTAAGCTGGTTCCCGCCGGTACCGGTCTGGCACGTTACAACGATATTGAGGTTGAGCCCAGCCCCCAGGCTACTGCTGAGCGTATGCAGGCTCTGGACACTTTCGGTGGTTACCAGAGCGCATTCCAGATGGATAACGAGGTGTACACTTACGGCAACGGCGGCTTCATGGCTGTTTCGCTGGATGAGTACGGTCGTGGTCTGGACTAAGGCTTCTGCCGTGAGGGGCAGGTTGGGGGTTTAGATTCCTGACCTGGTCCCTGATAACGAACGCGGATACTCGAGTTGTCTCGGGTATCCGCGTTCTTTGTTGTTTAACGAATAGGTGGGGGAGAGGCGACTTTCTTTTAACCGGTACTTTAATATTCTTTATCCTTCAGGGGAAGGTTGTATATTTTTTGCCTAGTGGACGGATTTATTTATAAAAAAATCATTGGAGTGCATTATATTTCAAACCGGGAAAATTTCTTGGCTAGGCAAGAAATTAGATGATGATCAAATATTGTGAAACCCCTTGTAATTCGCCCCAATTCCGCCATAAATAGAATACTTACTCGTTTTTCTTTACGATTCAAAAAGAATGAATATTCTATATTTGAACAATGCTAATTCAACTTGGAAAGCCTTTTGACTAGGTTCTATTCTTGAAGGCATGCATATCACTCCATTCACTTCCGGACGGGTGACTACTGACGGCACCCGGCTGTCTTCCGGAGCATCTCAACCTCAGATGTCTGAACAGAATTCCTCCTTGTCTGCAGGGGAGCAAAAGCGCTCCTCTGTTTTTTCGCGTTTTAAGGCGCCTACCCACTCTCTTGCTCGCATTGGTGCAGCATGCCTTATTGCAGCATCCGCAATTCTTCCCGCCGGTCAGGTTGCGACCGCAGCCCCTGCTTCTCGGAGCGCCAGCGCTACCCCCTATCTGGTCGGTGCGGGCGCGGCGGATATTACCGGTGAGCCCGGTGAAGTCGGCTTCATGGGGTATGGCGACTCTTCCCAGAAAGGTAGCGGTGTGCATACGCGTCAGTATGCTCGTGCTTTTATCGCGGTGGATCGCGCCTCCGGTAAGCGCAACCTCATTGTTGTGCTCGATACGCTGACCAGCTGGCAGTCTCTGCGTGATGAGCTGGTGAAGCGTGTTCGCGCTGAGTTTGGCTCCGCGTACGATGAGTCGAACATTATGATTACCGCGACTCACACCCACGCGACCCCCGGTGGTATTACGCACCAGAGTCTGTACAACATTACGACCCTGGGCTTCCACCAGGACACGTTCAACGCTCAGGTGGACGGTTCGCTGAAGGCAATCCGCCAGGCGACCAAGGATCTGGCGCCGGGTAACCTGACGATTTCGTCATCGAAGCTGACCGGTGTTGGTGCTAACCGTTCCCGTGAGGCGTTTAATCTGGATTCTCCTGAGCTTCGTTCCAAGTTGCCTGGCGGTACCGATTCGACCAATATGACTCTGCGTTTGGAGCGTAACGGTAAGACTCGCGCCGTGCTGAACTGGTTCGCGATTCATCCGACGTCTTTGACCTCGAAGAATACTCTGATTTCGAGCGATAACAAGGGTTATGCGGAGTATCTGCTGGAGACTCAGGATCATGGCGTTGACCGCAATGTTCCCGGTAGTGGCGATGGTTTCGTGGCGGCGTTTGCAAATGCTAATGCTGGTGACGTTTCCCCGAATACTTGGTTGAAGCCCGGTCAGGGTCCGACCAATGATCAGTTCAAGAACGTGAAGATTCAGGGTGAGAAGCAGGCTAACGCCGTGCGTTCTCAGCTCAAGAGCTCGGGTACCCCGGTGGGTAAGGGTCTGGATTCGCGCATTTCGTACTTCAACTTCTCTGGTATGAACGTGGATGCCAAGTACACCGGTAGTGGCCATAATGAGCGCACCTGCCAGGGCTTCCTGGGTACTCCGTTTGGCGCCGGATCCACTGAGGACGGCGGCGGCGGTTGGGCTGTCTATAAGGAAGGCTCGGGTCGCCCCTCTATTCTGGGTACTTTGGTGTTCACTCCGAGTGCGGCGCAGACTCGTTGCCAGCAGCCGAAGGGCATTCTCTTCTCTGCAAAAAATGGAACGATCATTCAGGAAAAGTATCCGGTGCAGATTATGCGCTTCGGTGACTACTATCTGCTGGGTGTGCCCGGTGAGTTTACCGGTGCGGTGGGTGTGCAGTACCGCCAGGATGCAGCCAAGCTTTTTGGCGTTCCTGAATCGCACATCATTCTGCAGGGCTACACCAATGCCTACGACCACTATGTGACGACCCCTGAGGAATACGACTCGCAGCAGTACGAAGGCGGTGCGACCCTCTTTGGCCGTTACACCTCCAGTGCCTTCCGCCAGACTATTAACGTTGTTGGAACTTCCCTGAAGAACGGCACCCCTCTGGGTATCGGTGATCGTCCGAATGATCGTCGCCCGGTAGCCAGCCTGCAGGGTAAGGTCGTCTACGACACTCCGATGTTTGGTACGCGCTACGGTCAGGTGACCCAGCAGCCCCAGGATGCTATTGCCGGCCGTCAGGAGGTATCAGCACGTTTTGTGGGTGCGCACCCGAATAACAACATGCATCACGATGGTAGCTACTTCGTGATTGAGCGTCGTGTGGGTAATACCTGGAAGTACTACACCGCCGATAACAACCCGGATACTTTCTTTGAATGGAAGCGCATTGGTGTTTCGGCGTCTCAGGTGACGGTTCGCTGGAAGGTGCCGGCTAATACTCCTAAGGGGCAGTACCGCATCCGCTACTACGGCAATGCCAAGAAGAACTCGAAGACCATTACCCCGTTTGAGGGGCAGACTCGAGTCTTCCAAGTGGTGTAGTCCAGCAGTCGCTGCGGCGAACCTATAACTGAATACTCTCTTGCTGGAGGCGGGTGCGATTCTGCGCTCGCCTCCCGCCGCTGTTGAGGTCGCCAGGAATCATTGAGATGGTTCTTGGTGGCTTTCTGCTTTAAAGTGCGTCAAGGAGGTGGTGGGGGAGGAGTAAATCCCAACAATGTAATTTAAGTGAGGTAAATCATTGGGTTTAACCCCTTGGGCGGGGCATTAAAGCGAAGAATCCCAGATTCGGCGCTAGATTAAGTAGGATTTAACCTGTATAGTCTTATCCGAAGTACTTGAGCTCGGTGCACAAGGATCCACCCCCGGTGGGTTTACGCGGGATATTTCCCGAGGGCACGGGCATGATGAATCAATGGCAGTATGGATACCGTCCTTTGGCGTTGCTTTTTGCTGACGCCTAAATGCCATTTTTAAGCGTGCCCAAAAACTTTTTCACCTCTGACGGTGAAGAATTTTAGCCCTGAGAACTCGCCGAGATGTCGAGGAACCTATAGAAACCAACCGGATATGCATCCGAGCGTTTCTGATAACCGAGAGCACCCATCCAACGTGATGGGGGCCAGTAAGTTTATACGGGCTTCTCTAACGAGAAACCTGATCAAGCAACGGAGAAAACGTGCCTACTATTCAGCAGCTGGTCCGTAAGGGCCGGACTCCCA
>CAUUAD010000032.1:0-14713 GCA_963542785.1 Rothia mucilaginosa | reverse complement strand
CGGTTACCCGCATCGCGAGTCGCACTGGTCGCCACAAAACGCACCGAATCAGCGCCGTGCTCCTTCAGCAGCTGCGCATACTCACGAGCCGCAGCGAAGGTGCGGTCCAGCGCCTCCTGCGCCAGCCAGCCGGTCGCGTCCACGCCCTGGCCCAGACGCACAATGCGCATCTCACGCACAACGTCCTTCAGGACGGTCTTCTCGACCCCGTCCACCACCTCAGTAGTGGAATCAGCAATCAGCAGGCGAATAGAGTTCGTACCGCAGTCAATCGCACCAACGCGCACGGTGGGTTCCTTTCAGGTCTTCAATACCAATCAGTGCCAAAGGCAACGCGAGCGCCGCAGGCGAAAAATTTTCGCTTTTCGGCGCTCTTTCTTCTATCTATTATGCGCCCGCACCGTCCTTCAAGACGATGCGGGCGCACCAGAATCAATATTTAGGCTTCTTCACGCCACGCGGGGTCGCAGGAGCAGACCTCGGGGGTCCACCACTCGGCGATAGCGTCCAGGCCGCGGTCACCCATCGGGTTCACGCCGCGACCCACCGACAGGGTGTGGCCGATAACGGCGTGCAGGCACTTCACGCGGGTCGGCATGCCGCCGGCAGAGATGCCGTCAATCTCCGGGACCTCTTCGGTGCCGCTGATCAGGCGGATGCGCTCACGCTCAGCCAGGTAGTTCTCGTGTGCAGCAGCGTACTGTGCCGCCAGGTCCGCATCCTCAGCGAGCGAGTCGGTCATCTCGTACATCAGGCCGCCCGCCTCCAGACGGGAAGCCGCAGCGGTAATCACCGGATGCGCCAGGTAGAACACGGTCGGGAAGGGGGTGCCGTTGCTCAGGCGCGGCGCGGTAGCAGCCACGAGCGGGTTACCGCACACGCAACGCGCCGGAATCTCGACCACGTCGCGGACCTTACGGCCCAGCTGCGCGGAAAGAACGCGGACGTCCTGCTCGGTGGGGGTCAGAGTTTCAACAGTTACGCCGAAGCCGCCGGGGGTGCGTGCCTTCAGCTCTTCAATGGTGTTTTCGGTGCTCATAATCCTAAGTTTCTGGAGCGAGGGGTCGCCTCGTCCGCTTATGCCGGGTGCTTGCCGGGTTCTTGCCACGGCAGGGTTCCTGCCGGTGGCTGGGGCTAGTTCTTTTCTAGAGAATCCCAGATCTTCGTGGTCCAGGCGTCCTCGGGGGCGTTCTTCGCATTCGCAGAAGTACCGTCAGCCTTCGTGGAGTCCTCGGTAATGCCGGTAACCACGTAGGGGGTGTCGCCGGGGTTCACATAGTAGAGGCGGCTACGTGCCTGCTGGCGAACATAGTTGTCGTCATTCCACCAGGTCTGCTCCGCCTTCAGCTGGGCGTTCTCCTGCTGCAGCTGGGAAATGTGCGTGTTGATTCGCTTGATTTCCCGGTCCTGGTCAAAGTAGGTGACCACCGGGTATGCGGTACCGAGCGCAATCACGCCCACCACAACAGCGGTCAGGAAGCTACGGCCGGAGAACATGTGAGCCGCCACGGGGGCGTCGTATCCGCCCTCTTCACGGCCCTGCTGGGCTGCGGCGCGGCGGCGGGCACGCTCCTCACGGCGAACCTGCGCCTGACGTTCACGCTCAGGGTGACGCTCGCTCAAACCTACGCCAAAGAAAAGAGCGCTTGCCTTCTTCAACAGGGAGGGGCGGGCTTGCTTCGCGGCGCCACGCGGCGCATTGGAGGAGGCAGTGCCCTGAGCGGGTTCGGTGGAACTCTTAGAGTGCGACCGGGTCTGCTGGTTTGCTCGCTGGCTCATTGCTCTATCCCTCGTTCCGTTCTGTACCGCTAAACGCTTCCTTCATATTCTACCCGGGTTCGGAGGGCTGCCCCAGCTCCATGTTGCAAGGGATACATTCTACCCTGCCACGGCATACCTGAGCTGATAGACCGCACACAGAGAAGGAGGCGGTGCCACTCCCCTACGGGGGTAGCACCGCCTCCTTGAGGTCTAACCGCTCACGCGGTCGGATGCTTCAGTAACTTATGCCTTGAAGCGGGGGAATGCGGACTTGCCAGCGTAAACAGCTGCGTCGCCCAGCTCTTCCTCAATGCGCAGCAGCTGGTTGTACTTAGCAACGCGCTCGGAACGTGCGGGAGCACCGGTCTTGATCTGGCCAGCGTTGGTTGCAACAGCCAGGTCAGCGATGGTGACGTCCTCGGTCTCACCGGAACGGTGAGAAACCATGCAACGGTACTCGTGGCGCTGTGCCAGCTCCATTGCGTCGAGGGTCTCGGTCAGCGAACCGATCTGGTTCACCTTCACGAGCAGAGCGTTAGCTGCGCCCTCTTCGATACCGCGAGCCAGGCGCTCGGGGTTGGTCACGAACAGGTCGTCACCGACGATCTGGACCTTGTCACCGATCTGCTCGGTCAGGGTCTTGTAGCCCTCCCAGTCGTTCTCGTCCAGCGGATCCTCAATGGAAACCAGCGGGTACTTAGCAACCAGGTCAGCGTAGTATGCGCTCATCTCAGCTGCGGACTTCTTCTGGCCCTCGAACTCGTATGCGCCGTCGTTGTAGAACTCGGAGGAAGCAACGTCAAGAGCCAGTGCAACCTGCTCGCCCGGCTTGTAGCCAGCCTTCTCGATTGCCTCAACAATCAGGTCCAGTGCAGCTGCGTTGGACTCCAGGTTGGGTGCGAAGCCACCCTCGTCGCCCAGGCCGGTTGCCAGGCCGCGGTCGTGCAACACGGACTTCAGGGAGTGGTAAACCTCAACACCTGCGCGCAGAGCGTCAGAGTAGTTGTCGAAGCCGATGGGAGCAATCATGAACTCCTGAATGTCAACGTTGGAGTCTGCGTGAGAACCACCGTTGAGGATGTTCATCATGGGGACGGGCAGAACGTGAGCGTTCGGGCCACCGAGGTACTTGTACAGGGGCAGGTCAGCGGACTCAGCAGCAGCCTTAGCAACAGCCAGGGAGACACCCAGGATTGCGTTTGCGCCCAGCTTGCCCTTGTTGTTGGTTGCATCCAGAGCAATCATGGCTGCGTCAACAGCGCGCTGGTCGGAAGCCTCAATGCCGATGACCTCTTCAGCGATTTCTTCGATAACAGACTTCACTGCACCCAGAACGCCCTTGCCCAGGTATACGGACTTGTCGCCATCGCGGCGCTCAACAGCTTCCCACTCACCGGTGGATGCGCCCGAGGGCACAGCTGCGCGTGCGAAAGCACCGTCTTCGAGCAGAACCTCAACCTCAACGGTCGGGTTGCCACGGGAATCCAGGATCTGGCGTGCGTGAACTGCGGTAATAACAGCCATGAATTGTTCTCCTTATGAGATGTCAAGGATGTGAACGGCTCACCCGGTAGTGGACAAGTCGCGTCCCCTAAATTCTAGCAAAACTCCCACACAAACACACTAGTTGCCACCGCTTTTTTATTGCCTTAATGAAGGTCTAAATAACCCTTAGTCAGGCGCTACAAAGCGGAACAAGACCCACACTCCCCCACATTGGGAGGGTGTGGGTACTCGACCAAAGCACAACATGAGCCCAAATGCCGGGGCATGTGCCACGAGCATCCTCACGGCCGCCCAACACAACCCCAAACAAACAGAAGGCGCTTTGAAACCTCTTATTCCCTCAGAGAACAGTTTCAAAGCACCTCCAGAAAAGCGCCTCATAGAAGAACTCACCCAGTGTTTCTAATAGCTCGGCTCATCATGCGTATGCTGAGCAATATAGCGGCGAGTGTACGAACGCAGGGCACGCTCAGCATCCAGGCCGTTACGCTGAGCACGGCTCACCAACGCAAACAGCAACTCACCGAATTCCTCCTCAGTGTGCATATAGCGCAGGTCGTCCTCCATGCTCGTCGGCTCCGGCGGCAGAATAATACCCGCCTTACGCGCCTTCGACACAGTCTTCTCCGCCATAGCAAGCGCCGGCAGATGCGGCGGCACACCATCCAACGCGCCGCGCTCGCTCTTCTCCTTCTTCTTCAACGCATCCCAGGCCGCCTGCTGTTCAGCTGCGGTACGGGGCGCCTCCGAAGAACCCTCAGACTCAGCCGCGAACACGTCGGGGTGGCGCGAACGAAGCTTCTGCACCAGACCTTCAACGACCTGCACAATATCGAAGCCCTGCGGGTTCGCCGCAGCAATATCGGAGTGGAACACCACCTGCAGCAGCACGTCGCCCAGCTCTTCGCGCAACAACGGCATATTAGGCTCACCGCCGGTTTCTACCGCCTCAACAACCTCGTAGGCTTCCTCCACCAGGTAGCGGATGAGGGAGGCGTGAGTCTGTTCAGCGTCCCACGGGCAACCACCCGGGGCGCGCAGCAGCGCCATAGTTTCCACCAGGGCACCGAAGGCCTCAGCCGCACGGGCGGCGGTGTCCTGAACGTTCTGCGCCGCAGAAGCATCAAGAGTATTAGGGGTATCAGTCATAACAATCTTCCTCATCGAAAAAATGACAAACATAGCGCGCCGCGCCGACCCCCACACGGGGAGCCGGCGCGGCGCACCTTACAAGGTTTTAGAGGTTCCAGTGCGAAAGCGCGCTCGTCATATGAGCCGGGATCTTCGAACCCAGACGCGGGAACATGCGCAGCTCCTCAACGTAACGCTCAGCATCCAGCGGACGCGGGTAGGTGACAAACGCCTGCTCATTCGCATAATCGAATGCCGCCTGAACCGGCACGCCCGGAGTGAAGGTCAGGCTCATGGCCAGCGGCGAGCCCTCGCCCTCGCTGTACGAGTCGGTCTTCAGCGCCGGAATGTCCAGCAGGGTTTCGGGGATCAGCTCGAAGGTGCGGACCTGCTCCCAGAAGCCGTTGCGGCGCACGTGGGTCAGGGCGTCGTAGTAGGAGCCGAGGGCACGTACACGAATCAGCACGGTGGTGGCGTCCTTTGCGGTGCCGTTCTCGCCGAAGAGGTGCTCGACGACCGGCGCCAGACGCTGAGCGACCTGAGCCTCGGTCAGAACCAGGTTGCCGGCTGCCAGCTGAGTCTCCGAGGGAACCAGCGGGCTCTGCACCGCGGCGGAGGGGGTGTCCGGCTCAGCCACGATGGTGGGCAGCTGGTTGAGCTCGCTCAGCGCGGATGCCGAGATGCTAGAGGAGATACCTGCCGGGGTGCTCTCCGGTAGGGCAACCGGGGTGGTCGCCTCGGAGGCGGGTGCCGCCTCTGCTGCCTCTGCTGCCGGTGCAGTCTGAGCGGCAGCCTCGGAGGCGGGAGCAACCGCTGCGGGAGCCTCAGCAATCTTAGCCGCGGGGGTCACCTCAACGGTCTTGAGCTCAGCGACCTTCTCAGCGGGCTCTTCCTGAGCGCCGGTAGCCTTCGCAGCGGCACCGGCGGTGCCCACTGCGGCAGCTGCGGCAAGAGCACCAGCCAGGCCGGGTGCCACAGATGCGCTCTCAGCGGCAGGCTCAACGTCTACGAGGGCAGGTTCCTCGGAGGGCGCTTCAGCGGAAGCGGCAGAGGTTTCCTTCTCGGGCAACAGTTCAGAGTCGTCCAGGAACGCGGGCAGGGCGGGCTCTTCGGCGCTCTCTGCGACCGGCTCATCTGCAGCTTCTTCAACGGGCTGGGTGCGATCCAGGGTGAAGGACTCTGCGACCACGGGGGCGGCAGCCTTCTGCTCCTCGACAGCCGAAACTTCCTCAGCGGGTGCTTCCTCGGCGTCCAGCTTCTTCTGAGCGTTGGCAACGATGGCAGCCAGGGCGGCTTCCATATCTTCGCCGGGCTCATCAGAGTCCTCGGCGGATACCTCGGTTGCCTCAGCGGCGGACTCTTCAGCCTGCTCAGTTTCGGGTTCTACGGTAGCCGCACCGAAGACCGGGTCGTTCTCGTAATCGTGCTCGAACTCAGCCTCAACCGGCGCAAACTCAGTCTGGTCAGACTGGACAGGCTCGTCAGAAGCTTCAACAGCTTCCTCTACGTCTTCCTTCTCCTGCGCAGAAGCAACGGCAGAACCAGCCACAGCAGTACCGGCAGCAGCAAGACCTGCAGCAGTCAGCAGACCCGCGGAGGCGCCCTCTTCAGCAGTCTCAACTACAGGCTCTTCAGAAGCTGCGGCGGCTGCCTCAGCCTCGTTCGCAGCCTGCTTCTCGGCGAGTTCAGCCTCCAGCTCATGCTCGATAGCCTCACGTTCAGCCTCAACCGGGTCAACGCTCTGAACAGCAGCTTCCTGAGACTCATCCTTCGAGGTAGCCTCAGCGGCCTCAGCAGTCGCAACGGGCTTAGCCTCAACAGCGGCACCTTCAAGCAGGAAGCTCTCGCCGGTAGTCTGACCATCCACAGCACCCAGGTACGATGCGTGAACCTCCAGGCCGTCACCCAGGCGCGGCTTCAAAGAGACAGCCGCACGGTTCCAGGTTGCGCCGGCCTGCTGAGCCTCGGTGTACAGTGCCGCAACGGGTGCAAACCAGTCAACGCCGGGCACGACAATGCCGGTTTCAACCTCACGGCCGCGGTGCAACAGACGGTAGTGCATGTCCTCATCAACCTGGCGCAGTTCCAGGCTCATGGTGCCCGATCCGCGGGTGCGCATGAGCTCCGCGAGGCCGTAGAGAGCGCGCTGCTCGGGAAGAGCGGGCAGGGTTGCCGCACCCTCAACGGGCTCGCTCAGGATGATGGATTCGGCAACCAGTTCAGCTTCGTCTTCGCTGAGCTTCTGCGCAGTGTCCTTGTGCTCAGTGTCCTTCAGCTCAGCAACGGGCTCCTCAGCGGACTCTTCACGAGCAACAGACTTGCGCTTCTCCGCTTCCTTCTTATCGATGCCCTCTGCGGTCAGCGCGACGCTCTGAGAGGTGCCCTTTTCGCTCTTCTCCTCAGCCTTTTCAGCCTTTGCGGCGGAGGCATCGAAGATCAGCTCGGCGGTGTTCTCCTCTTCAGCGTCGAAGCCCTCAGCCTCGGGGGTCTCCTCTTCGAGCGCATCAGAGACAGATACGGAGCCCTTCTCATCAACAGCCACAGTAGCCATCAGCTCGGTCTCAGCGGAAGCCTCAATGCTGTTTTCTTCCTCAGTAAGTTCAGATGCCAGCAGCTCGGGCGCCTCAACGACGGCCTCAATCGGCTCTTCCTCAACGGCGGTAACAGGCTCTGCATCTTCTGCTACAGCGGCGGTGAGGTCAACGGTTTCTTCAGCTTCAGCAGCCTCAAAAATTTCGGGTGCATCGGCAGTAGCCTCGGTAGCCTCAGTAGTCCCGGAAACCTCGGTAGCTTCAGCGGAGTCTGCTACCTCAGCGGCTACCTCATCAGCAGTAGCTTCTTCAGCGGCTACCTCATCGGAAGCGACCTCGCCGAAAGTCTCCTCTTCGCTATCGAGGGTGATGCCCAGGCGAGCAGCGTAGGTGGCAGCCAAATCATCCAGTCCGGCGTTCTGCGCCTCGGTGACAGCGGCGCGGGTGCGGGCAGTCTTCAGGTCTTCTGCGGTCAGGGAGTCCTCAGCACCTGCAGATACGTCCTCAGCTGCAGATTCAGATATAGAATGAGCGTTCTCAGACTTGTTCTCGGTAGCTTCTACAACAGCGTCGGCAACCTCAAGCTCTTCACCTCCCTCTGCCTTGTCTGCAGTCTCCTCAGCGACCTCAGCGGCAGTATCTTCGGTGTTCTGGGCACGCACAGCACGCAGGTGCTCCTCAAAATGGGAACGCGCGTCCTCAGCGGCATCCTTAGATTCCTCAGCCTCTACAGATGCGCTCTCGGTTTCGGCCTCTTCGTCATCACGCAGGAACGCGGGGGTAGCGGGCTTGGGCTCCGCAGCAACCGGGGCGGCGTCTTCTTCAACGTCCTGGTCCTCAGCTACCTGCTCGGCCTCAACAGGCTCCTCAGATTCCTGGGGGAAAGCACCAAGCGCAGCCAGCAGGCTACGACGCTCCTGCTCCTCAGCCTGTTCCTCAGTCAGCTCATCAGCAGCGGAAGATTCTTCAACCTTCTCATCGCCGTGCAAGAGGGCACGCTTGAGGTCCTCAACAGCGCGGTGCTCTTCGTTCTGCTCTTCGTCGTGGTTCTGGTGGCGTGCGCTTTCAGACTTCACGAAGCGGCGCAGGGAGTCCTCCCACTGCTGCTGTTCCATAATCTTTTCGCTCAGTCGCGCGCTCTTAGGGGCGTCTTCGCTTGCCTGTTCTTTCTGAGCCTTAGCGGTTTCGGCGCTCTGTTCTTCGCGCGACTGTTCATCCAACTTCTTCTTGCCGATTCCAAAGAAGCTCATTGGGTGTCCTCCTCCGGCGTGCGCCGTGTGATGATGCGCCATTTCCTTCAACCCCCGCAGGTGTGTGGGTACGGGGTTGGGAACATGACGCAGATGTCCTCATAATCCTTTTAATTCTATCGCGTGCATAGAGTTTCACCCCGCTACTCGGTGAGAGGTAACGGGGTGAAACTTGTACAGTTTTCAAGGCTTAATGCGGTTATAGAGCTGCGCCTTCAAGACTGCAGAATATGCTTTCGAAAAGCTCTTTAGCGTGCCTCATCGCGGATGGGGTTCGCCGCCTTCGCAGCCTTCGCCAACTCAAAACGAACAGCGCGCAGTGCGGTTGCCGCCATAACACGCACACCAATGCCGATCGCCTGCTCGCTCGGGGCGTAATCACCCTGATGCAGATCATAGGTGGGGTCACCGGGGGCACGGGTACCCAGGCGGAACATGGAACCGGGAACTTCCTGCAGCATCCAGGCGAAGTCTTCGCCGCCCATGGACTGCTCAACCAGCACAATGGAGTCTTCGCCCAGTTCGGCGCGAGCCGCATTCTCCAGCATGGTGGTTTCCAGGTCGGTATTGACGACCGGGGGCACACCGCGGATGTGCTCCACACGCGCGGTCACGCCAAAGGGTACGGCAACCTGCTCGATGACTTCATCCAGCATGTTGCCTGCCTGACGCCAAACCTCAACATCCAGGCAACGCATGGTGCCCGCCAGGTAGCCCTCGGCGGGAATAGCGTTGGGAGCAACACCAGCGCTGACCTGGCCCCAAGCGACCAGCACGCCCGAACGCACGTCGGTACGGCGGGTCAAGACTGCGGGAACCTGCACAGCAATCTGGCTCATGGCGTAGATGAGGTCTTCGGTCAGGTGCGGGCGGGAAGTATGGCCGCCGTGACCGCTCAGATGAATCTTGATGGTGTCAGATGCGCTGGTAATCGCGCCGATGCGGGTACCAATCTGACCCAGGTCCACCTTCGGGTCGCAGTGCAGAGCAAAAGCACGCGGAATGTCCTTGAGCAGACCCTGAGCAATCATCTGCACGGCACCGCCGGGAAGCTGCTCCTCAGCGGGCTGGAAGAGAATACGGACGCTACGGCCCAGCGGGGTCTTCTCGTTCAGCTCGTGCAGTGCCAACGCCACACCGAGCATGACAGTCTGGTGAATATCGTGACCGCAGGCGTGCATCACGCCGGGGACGGTGGAAGCGTAGGGCAGACCGGTCTGCTCAACAATGGGCAGAGCATCAATATCGGCGCGCAGAGCCACGGCGAAGGGGCCGCTTCCAATATCGACGTAGCAGCCGGTGCCTTCGCAGGCGACGGGGTTCATGCCGGCTTCTCGCAGTCGGTTCATGAGGCGCTCAGTGGTTGCGATTTCGCGGAAGGAAAGTTCCGGGTTGGCGTGCACTTCGCGGCGGAACTGCACAAGGGTACCCATCATGCGCTCCACCCAGTCGTCGAAGACGGGGGTGGACAAATCGTAGCGAGAATTAGCGAAAACCATACACAGTAGAATAACGCCGCCCGCCGGGGTTTACCTACCCGCCGCCCCTTTCTGACAGCCCTCGAGAATATCTATGACTTTATGACAGATTGTGAAGAGTACTCCTGCCCGCCGAAGCCCCGTTCAATGCTCTGCCCCGCGATTTGAAGCCGGTCCTTTTCTGTTAAAAAGATTCAAGCCGCCACCCGGTGTGGGTGACGGCTTGAATCGTCAATGCTGTATCAGCTGATACCGCGTACTCAGATTAGAGCGAGCGGCTCAGGATTGCCTGCTTCACCTCGGCAATAGCCTTGGTGATCTGGATGCCACGGGGGCAAGCCTCGGTGCAGTTGAAGGTGGTACGGCAACGCCATACGCCTTCCTTGTCGTTGAGGATCTCCAGACGCAGGTCGCCTGCATCATCGCGCGAGTCGAAGATGAAGCGGTGTGCGTTCACGATAGCGGAGGGGCCGAAGTACTGACCGTCGGTCCAGAAGACCGGGCAGGACGAGGTACATGCTGCACAGAGGATGCACTTGGTGGTGTCATCGAAACGTGCACGGTCCTCAATGGTCTGCAGGCGCTCACGCTCAGGCTCGTTCGAATCGTTGATGAAGAACGGCATGATTTCGCGGTATGCCTGGAAGAAGGGCTCCATGTCAACGATGAGGTCCTTTTCGCAGGGCAGACCCTTGATGGGCTCAACGGTAATCGGCTTGGTCAGGTCAAGGTCCTTCAGCAGGGTCTTGCAAGCCAGGCGGTTACGGCCGTTGATGCGCATTGCATCCGAGCCGCAGATGCCGTGTGCGCAGGAGCGGCGGAAGGAGACGGAGCCGTCTACTTCCCACTTGATCTTGTGCAGAGCATCCAGCACGCGGTCGGTGCGGTACATGGTCAGCGGGAATTCATCCCAGTACGCCTCGGAGGAAACTTCCGGGTTGTAGCGACGAATCTTGATGACCACATCGTACGTGGGGATGGAGTCGGAGTCGCCGCCGGTCATACCCTCAAACAGCTTGACGGATTCCGGTTCGGGGAGTTCGTTTTCAGCCATTTTAGTACTTACGCTCCTTCGGCTCGTAGCGGGTGTAGACAACGGGCTTGGTTTCGAATCGCAGGCCCTTGACACCCTCAAACTCGGATTCGGGGTCGAGGTAGACCATCGAGTGCTTCATGAAGTTGACATCGTCACGCTTGGGGAAGTCCTCGCGGTAGTGACCACCACGGGATTCCTTACGGTGCAGCGCGCCAACGGACATGACCTTTGCCAGCTCAATCAGGAAGCCAAGCTCAACAGCCTCAAGCAGGTCGAGGTTGAAGCGCTTGCCCTTGTCCTGGATGGAGATGTTCTTGTAACGCTCTTCCAATTCAGCGATGGTTGCCAGTGCTGCGCGGATGGTCTCGTCGGTACGGAACACCTGCATGTCAGCTTCCATAGCCTTCTGCAGGTCTGCGCGGATAGCGCCGACCTTCTCGGTGCCCTTGCCTTCGAGGATGCCGTTGAGCATGTTGAGAACGCGATCTGCTGCGTCGTCCGGAACCGGTACGAACTCAGCGGATGCTGCGTACTCTGCTGCCTTGCGGCCTGCACGCTTACCGAACACGTTGATGTCCAGCAGGGAGTTGGTGCCCAGACGGTTTGCACCGTGGACGGACACACAAGCAACCTCACCAGCTGCGTAGAGGCCGGGGATGGTCTCTTCGCTGTTGTGGTAGACCTCGGTCTCGTTGTTGGTGGGGATACCGCCCATTGCGTAGTGCGCGGTGGGGAACACCGGGATGGGCTGGTGGTGCGGTTCCACTGCCAGGTAGGTACGAGCGAACTCGGTGATGTCCGGCAGCTTCTCGTCGATGTGCGAGGGCTCCAGGTGGGTCAGGTCCAGCAGCACGTAGTCCTTGTGGGGACCGCAGCCGCGGCCTTCGCGCACCTCGTTTGCCATTGCACGTGCCACGATATCGCGGGGTGCGAGGTCCTTAATGGTGGGTGCGTAGCGCTCCATGAAGCGCTCACCGTCAGCGTTACGGAGAATACCGCCTTCACCACGAGCACCCTCGGTGACGAGAATGCCCAGGCCAGCCAGGCCGGTCGGGTGGAACTGAACGAATTCCATGTCCTCCAGGGGCAGGCCTGCGCGCAGTGCGATAGCCATGCCGTCACCGGTGAGGGTGTGTGCGTTGGAGGTGGTCTTGAAGATCTTGCCACAGCCGCCGGATGCGAAGATCACGGACTTAGCCTGGAAGACGTGGACCTCGCCGGTTGCCAGGTCGTATGAGACGACGCCGGCGGGGCGGGGCTTGCCCTCTTCGTCCTTGACCAGGATCAGGTCGAGAACGTAGAACTCGTTGTAGAACTCCACATTGTGGCGAACGCAGTTCTGGTAGAGGGTCTGCAGAATCATGTGGCCGGTACGGTCAGCTGCGTAGCATGCGCGGCGCACAGCAGCCTTACCGTGGTCACGGGTGTGACCGCCGAAGCGGCGCTGGTCGATGCGGCCTTCGGGGGTTCGGTTGAAGGGAAGACCCATCTTTTCCAGGTCGAGCACAGCGTCGATAGCTTCCTTCGCCATGATTTCTGCTGCGTCCTGGTCAACCAGGTAGTCGCCACCCTTGACGGTGTCAAAGGTGTGCCACTCCCAGTTGTCCTCTTCAACGTTAGCCAGAGCGGCGCACATGCCACCCTGTGCCGCACCGGTGTGGGAGCGGGTGGGGTATAGCTTGGTCAGTACCGCGGTGCGAACTCGCTGACCGGCCTCAATGGCGGCACGCATACCTGCGCCGCCGGCACCGACGATCACTACATCGTACTTATGTACCTGCATGATGTTCTTTCTGTGTTTTAGATGTTTTCGTTTGTCTCGGATACGTCGCCGTTAGCGTGCCGAGCAGAAGCTGGGGAGCAGTTCAGCCGCTGCGCCGGAGGGGCAGGGGTCGAACGCGAAGATGGTGAGGGTACCAACCAGCAGGACGAATGCGCATGCTGCGAAGAGGATCACCTTCAGCCAAACGCGCAGGCGGTCCTTCTCTGCGTAGTCATCGATGATGACGCGGATGCCGTTAGCACCGTGCAGCATAGCCAGCCAGAGCAGCAGCAGGTCCCAGACCTGCCAGAAGGGGTTCGCCCACTTGCCGCCCACGAAGCCGAAGTCGATGGCGTGGATGCCGTCGCCGACCATGAGGTTGGAGAACAGGTGGCCGAAAATCAGCACGACGAGTACGACGCCGGACAGGCGCATACCCAGCCAAGCGAACATCTCAAAGTTGTTGCGCTTGGAGGAGGAGCGGTTGTACTTCACACCGTCGATGCGGTTGTCACGCAGACGGGGTACATAGGTGCGGGGCTTAAGCGGAGTAGCCATAGTTTAGTGACCTCCCATGTGCGAGAAAACGATCGGCAGGTGACGTGCGGCGAAGCCAGCAACGGTGATTGCCCAGAGGAAAAGCACAACCCAGAGAATCTTGATGTGCATGTAGGTTGCCTTCTGGCTGATTTCGACGTTGCCGTCCTTGTTCTTCGCCTGGATGTGCTCCACGTGCGAGTTGGTTGCCTTACCCCAGAAGTCAATGAGGATAATGCGAATACCGTTGAACGCGTGGTAGACGATGGCGGCGACAAGCGCGGTCTCACCCAGACCCATGATGGGGTTCTTGTACAGGCTCAGTACGCCGTTGTAGGCCTCCGGGGAGATACGCACGACGGCAGTATCCAGGATGTGTACAAGAAGGAAGAAGAAAATCGCGATACCGGTAATGCGATGAGCAACCCAGGACCACATGCCCCAGCGGCCGCGGTAGAGGGTTCCTTTAGAACCATTCAACACTGAATAACCTCCTGCTGCGACGGCGAGCTTCCGGGTTCTGAGGGGTCATTGTGACCCTCAGCTTCCGGGCACAGCTGTGTGCTCACCGACTGCTTTTGTTCGTCTGTTACTTCCAAGATATCAGGTAAATTCACAGCTTATTGACACCCTGTTTAGGGTTTTTTTACAGGTTCTAAAAGTGAATTAGGGCATGTTTTTATTACCATATCGCCTACTTCCCTGTGTTTGTGCGGAACTTACCTTAACCTAACCTCAAACATCATATAAATGAGAGCCGCCTGACACTTTTTTGTTAAAACCTAAAAGAATTCGATATATGACAAATTCACCCGCTATTCTTGAAGCGATGAATACTGCACTCACTCGATTCCGCCCGCTCATTCCCGCCGGCGGTGTTGGCTCGCGTTTGTGGCCCCTGTCCCGCGCGCACGCCCCGAAATTCCTGCTCGACCTCACCTCGTCGGGCAATTCTCTGTTGCGTGACACCTACGACCGTCTCATCGATCTCAGCAACGGTTCCGTCATGGTGGTTACCGGCACTTCGCACGCCAATGCGGTTACCCAGCAGATTCCTGAGCTGCGTGCCGCCGACCTGGTACTGGAGCCCTCCCCCAAGGATTCGGCTGCAGCTATCGGCTTGGCTTGCGCCATCATCCACCGCCGCGAACCGGACGCCATCATCGGCTCCTTCGCAGCTGACCACGTCATTAGCCCGGTGGACGAGTTCCAGCGCGTGGTGACCGAAGCTGTCATCACCGCGGCAACCGGCAAGATTGTCACCATCGGCATTACCCCCACCGAGCCCTCCAGCGCGTTTGGCTACATTCACGCCAGCGAGTCCCTGGGCATCGAAGGTGCACCCAACGCACACGCGGTGGACACCTTCGTGGAGAAGCCAGACACCGCCACCGCACAGAAGTACCTGGACTCCGGTGAGTACACCTGGAACGCAGGCATGTTCGTGGCACCGGCGGCTCTGATGCTCAAGCACCTCGAGGCGAACGAGCCCGAGCTGTACGCAGGCATTATGGAGATCGCTAACGCTTGGGACACCCCCGAGCGTGAGGCTGTTATGGACCGCGTGTGGGAGACCCTGCCGAAGACCGCTATTGACTACGCGGTGGCAGAGCCCGCCGCAGCTGCAGGCGACGTCGCTATGGTTCCCGGCTCCTTCAGCTGGGACGACGTTGGAGACTTCGACGCCGTGGCACGCCTGAACACCGAGAAGAGCGGCGAAG
>CAUUAD010000031.1:0-14813 GCA_963542785.1 Rothia mucilaginosa | reverse complement strand
GGAAGAACTAGCGCGGAAGAATCTAGCGTCTTCCGGTTGAGCGCCTCAACCGGCAAATGACCTAACGTAAATGCCCCGGCTCCCTTGGTGGGAGTCCGGGGCTTTTACTATGCTTTCGCAGACCGAGGACTACGCCTTCTGCTCGGGCTGTGCGCCAGAAATCTGGGCAGCCTGAGCGTCAGACTCCTCAGAACCTTCAGCTTCTACCTCAGGCTCAGCGGGCGGCACCTTCGAGCCGCCCGTAGCGAGGAACAGCACCAGACCCAGCACGCAGGCAAGCACCTGAGTGAAGGGGAACGCCCAGGTCAGGCCCTTAAAGCCGAACCACATGTTGCCGAAGTACACGGCGGGGAAGAACAGCAGCGCAATGCCGAGGGTCATCAGCATTGCCGGGCCGCCCTTACCGGCCGCCTGGAACCAAGACACAAACACGATACTGACCGCGTTGAACACGGCGGCGAGCATCAGCGCAACCATAATCTCCTCGCCAGTGTCGATGAGGCTTGCATCGCCAACCACGGCGAGCAGTTCGCGGCGGAAAATCAGCACCGGAATGGTGATGATTGCGGAGGTTGCCACCGACAGGATCGTTGCGGTGCGCAGCGCCTGCTTCACGCGGGCGCCGTTGCGGGCACCGTACGCGTAGGCGTACAGCGGGATACCGCCCATGCACAGGCCCATGCACAGCATTTCGGGCACCATGTTCAGGCGCATTGCCAGGCCGAACGCCGCCACGGTGTCGTCGCCGTAGGAGGCTGCGAGGTTGTTCAGCAGCAGGGCGGAGAAGATCAGGTTCAGGCTCTGAATGAGCTCAGCGGCACCGACTGCAACCACGGGCTTGATGATGGCGGGGTCGAGGGAGAAGTCGCGGATGTTCGCGGAGAAGTTCTCGCTCTGACGCATCAGGAACAGCAGGTAGTACAGCATGGATGCACCGTTAGCCAGCAGCATCGCCCAACCGGCGCCGGCAATACCCATACCCATGATGGCGATGAACAGCACGTCGAAGATGCAGGTGACGACGGTACCGACGATGATGCCGTACATGGACTGCTTGGCGTAGCCCTCGGAGCGGACGAGCTGTTCGAGGGTGAACATGCCGATGGCGAAGGGGGCGCCGAGGAACATGAGGTGCACGTAGATGCGGGTCGGTTCGTAGGAGCCGCCGGAGGCACCCATGATGCTGGTGATCGGGTCGGCGAGGATGAAGCCGATAGCAGCCGCAACAATGCCGGCACCGAGCGCCGAGTAGAGGGCGAAGGAGGTGACGCGGTGAATTTCGTGCGCCGGCTGGCCTTCGCCAAGCTTTCGGGAGGCGAGGGTTGAGGAACCCAGGCCGAACAGGCCGGCGATTGCCATAATGACACCGAAGACGGGCACGCCGTAGCTGGTGGCGGCGAGGTCTTCAGTGCCGCCGTAGTGGCCGACGAAGTAGGAGTTCACCACATTGTAGATGCTGGTGATGGCGAGGCCGAGCGCCATGGGCACGCCGAGGGAGAGGAGCGCCTTGAGGATGGGGGCGTCTTTGAGCAGGTAGATGTTCTGCGGGTCTTCGTTTGCGCCGTGCGGGCCGTGTCCTGCGGCGGGTGCAGTGTTGTTAGGTGCGCCGTTTTTGGGCGCGTTGTTTTCAGTCTGGTGGGACGTCATAGGTTCCTTGGTCTGTGCGGTCCGGTCACTTGTGTGCGTCAGATAGACGGCTGATGTCCGCGAGTGTGCGGGGGCCGGGGTGCCCGAAATATCTTGCTCGTTCCCTGGGCCGTGAGGCTTCCGCGTGGGGGTGAGTGCGGGCGTAACTTTCATATTTTACCGATGTTCAGCGCGGGTGGGTAGATACTCACCTTGAGCAAAACCTGCTGCTGCACGGGGTGCGTAGATACGGGAGGGCGCACAGAAGCAGCGGCAACATAAAGCAACGAGGCGCCCCTCCCCGTTTAGGGGTGGGGCGCCTCGCCTCATACGTATCGCATGTAGGAGTGTGAGCTATTCGAGCTCAACCGGACCAAGCACGCGAACCTCCTCAATATCCAGGATTTCCTGAATCGCGTGGAGCACATTCGTGTCGATTATGCGCTCATTACGCAGGCGCTTGAGCACGCTGCGTTGCTTCTCCAAATGCCGCAGGCGCAGCTCTTTCTCAAGGTCGCCCGCTTCAATAATGCGGCGGGCTTCTTCCGGCGCATTCGCACCGTCTTTACGAACAGTGTGCAGGTTGCGGTGTATACTCGCGTTGTACATCTGTTCATCGGCAATGCGGTCGATAATCCACTGTGGTGCACCAATTTCCTGGCCAATCTCAGCCACAGAGTCGAAGGACTCGGCAATGATCGTGCGCACTGCTTCATTAATCTCATCTTCTTCGGTGGTATCAACCGGAATTTTCGCCCACCTAATAACGAGCGGCAGGAGCATCCCCTGAACCACCATCGACAGCAGAACCACGCCCGCAACAACAAAGATAATAAAGTCACGCGCGGGAACATCAGTCGGCACGGAGAGAGCCACCGCGAGGGAAACACCGCCGCGCAGTCCCGCAAAGGTACTCACTACACGGCCACGGAAAGTTGTGCGCAGCTGCTTCTGCTTTTCTGAACGGTCAAGGGCACGAATAATACCGATCGAGACGTGCAGGAAAATAAAACGCGCCGCAATGGAAACAAGCCATGCCACCACAATCACGGCGAACGTCAAAGCCCACGCATAGTTGTATTCACGAAGAACATCATCCACAGGCGCTGTGGCGCTGGGCAGCTGAACACCCACGAGCACGAAGAGCGCACCGTTCATGACATAGGTGACAAACGACCAGATGGGCAGACCGTAGAAACGGTTTTGGGGTTTGATGGTATCCGGTCCGCGATAGGTCAGGTAGAAAGCGGCGACCACCACAGCCACCACTCCGGAACCTTTCATGCCCTCAAAAGGCTCGATCTCTTCAGCCAGGAAGAAAGCAATAAACGGCACGGTAAACATGAACACGCTGAAGTTCATGGGGTTGCCGATGTGCGCACGCAGCTTATCTGCACCCCATCCGACGGCCAGGCCAACGAGAGTTCCAATCAGGAACGAGAAGAAGAACATTCCGGATGCAGTCCCCAGGGTAAGTTCATGACCACCCGCAAGCTGCAGGGCGAGTGCGAAAAGAACTAGGGTGGTGCCGTCGTTAATGAGTGCTTCCGCTTTAAGGGTGGTGATGGAAGATTTGGGGAGTTTGCCGTTGAGCGTTGCCACGGCCACAGCATCGGTGGGGGCGAGCGCCACACCGATAATCAGCGCCACATGCCACAGGTAGACGCCCATAAATGTGTGAAGCACCCAGGCGATAACGAACGCCGTGAAAATTACGAGCACCGTGCCCGAGAGCAGAATGCCGCGCAGACGAGCGCGCACCTCACGCCAGGAGGTGTTTCGGGTCTCCCAGAACAGCATCACGGGCAGGAAGATTTCGAGAATCACGTGCGGTGGCAGCCCGACCTCGCGCACCTCGTGCATGGCGTGAACGGGGATGAGCGCCAGCACAAGCCCCAGGAAAATGAGCAGAATGGCGGGGGTTATCCGTATTTTATGGGCGAGGATATTACCCAGAAGAATTGCCAGCGATAGGGCAATGATGACTTCAAGCAATTTGGTGTGTTCCTTTTGGATGTGGCGGCTGGTTCATGGTGTGCGTCTGATAGACGGCTGATGTCCGCGAGTGTGCGGGTGCCAGGGTGCCCAAAATGTTTTGCTCGTTCCCTGGGCCGTGAGGCTTCCGCGTGGGGACGAGTGCGGGCGTAGCTTCTGTATTTTACCGTTGTTCAGTGCGGGTGGGTGGATGTTTACCCTGAGCAAAACCTTGCCTTATGGCCGCTCGGGATGTGAGTTTATGGGAGGCGACCTGCGTGCATCCGGCGGGTCTGCTCAGCCGGGCCTGCTCAGCCCACGAACCGCCCTACTCTGACCGCTTTTCATGACGTTTTGTGTCGTTCTGACGTGAACTTGGGGTCGTACTGTGTCAGAGAACAGAAAATCCGCCCCTGTGAGTGCGCGCGAACACTCAGAACGTGAGAAGATAAGGTCATGACTGATAACAACACCGTAACCGGCAGCCCGCTTGTTAAGCGCGGCCTGGCCGACATGCTCAAGGGCGGCGTCATCATGGACGTCGTCACCCCCGAACAGGCTAAGATCGCTGAAGATGCTGGCGCTGTTGCCGTCATGGCTCTCGAGCGCGTTCCCGCGGATATTCGTGCGCAGGGCGGCGTGGCTCGTATGTCTGACCCGGACATGATTGAGGGCATCATTGATGCTGTTTCGATCCCGGTCATGGCGAAGGCACGCATCGGCCACTTCGTTGAGGCTCAGATTCTGGAGACCCTGAAGGTCGACTACATTGACGAGTCTGAGGTTCTTTCCCCCGCTGACTACGTGAACCACATTGATAAGCACCAGTTCAAGGTGCCTTTCGTGTGCGGTGCTACCAACCTGGGTGAGGCTCTGCGCCGCATCACCGAGGGTGCCGCTATGATCCGTTCGAAGGGCGAGGCTGGCACCGGTGACGTCTCTGAGGCGACTAAGCACATCCGCACCATTAAGCGTCAGATTGCTGAGCTGCAGGGTCTGTACAACACCATGCCCGATGAGCTGTACGTGAAGGCTAAGGAACTGGCTGCACCGTACGAGCTGGTTCGTGAGGTTGCTCAGACCGGCAAGCTGCCCGTGGTCATGTTCACCGCTGGTGGCGTGGCTACCCCCGCTGACGCTGCAATGATGATGCAGCTCGGTGCTGACGGCGTGTTCGTTGGTTCCGGTATCTTCAAGTCGGGCGACCCGGTTGCTCGTGCGAAGGCTATTGTGAAGGCTACCGCTTTCTACAATGACCCGGAGAAGGTTGCTGAGGCTTCTCGCGGCCTGGGTGAGGCTATGGTCGGCATTAACGTTGCTGACATTCCGGCACCGCACCGCCTGGCGGAGCGCGGCTGGTAATTCGTGCGCGCACCCCACGTTTGGGGTGAGTGTTTGATGAGGGGGTGGGGTTCGCTGAGGCGGGTCCCACCCTCCTTGTTTTTGTTGATTTTCTGAAGGGAGCGGTGATGGTTGAGAAGGTTCAGCCTACCGGTGTTTTGCCGGGTGAGGGTTTGACGGTTGGTGTTTTGGCGCTGCAGGGCGGTGTGCGTGAGCATGCGCTGATGCTGGAGTCCCTGGGTGCGCAGGTGCGCTGGGTGCGTACCGGTGAGCAGCTTCAGGGTCTGGATGCGCTGGTTCTGCCGGGTGGTGAGTCGTCGACGATTGACCGCCTGACCCGTATTTTTGGTGTGCGTGAGCCGCTGATTGAGGCGATTTCTTCGGGCATGCCGACTCTGGGTACGTGCGCTGGCCTGATTATGCTGTCGAAGCGTATTGATGATCCGGCACCGGGTCAGCAGTCGCTGGGTATTTTGGATGTTTCGGTGGGTCGTAACGCTTTTGGTTCGCAGGTTGATTCTGCGGAGGTGCGCCTGCCGTGGCTGACTCCTGCCGGTGATGAGGTGGTTATTGATACGGCGTTTATTCGTGCGCCGATTGTGACTGGTACCGGTGAGGGTGTGCAGGTGACGGCTCGTCATGAGGGGAAGATTGTGGGTGTGCGTTCGGGCAACCTGATCGGTATTTCTTTCCACCCGGAGGTTACGGGCGATACGACGGTGCATGAGGAACTGCTGGCTCTGGCACGCGAGGTGAAGGGCAAGTAGCCCCCCCAAAAAATAAGCCCGGTAATGACCGTTTAAAGAGTTGTGGCAGTGACCGTTGTTCGGTCACCGCCACAACTGTTTTTGAGGGGGCTTATGCGCGGGAGCTGCTGGGCGTTTGGGGCTGGGCCTTCCACTGCTGGTAGGCGCTCGTGGCGAGGAATCGTGCACGGTTGCCGTCGCTGAGCGTCTTGATGTCTGCGGGGGCTGCCTCGTACCACTTTTCGTAGAGACGAATAATCATCTCGGGGTATGCGGCTTCTTCCAGGTCTGCGCGGTGGGGGATGAATTCGTTGCGGTTCTTGATGTCTCGGTACTCGCTACCGGCGAAGGGGTCGGAGAGTCCGACGCTGGGCTGAGCATTGTAGGTATCGATGTTTTGAACGTATTCGGGGAGGGTGCTCCGCCCTGCTTTGAGTTCGGCGTGGCACTTGCTGTCGATTTCGCTGGGCTCAATGATGTGGGCGCCGTCTGCGAGGATGTGCCGGTACTGGATGTACGCGGGGTATTGTTCATCGGTGCGCGGGACGGGCTTGGCGGCTTCTGCTGAGGCGATAGCTTCGGCGGAGTATGAGGAGCAGCTGATGGGCGGCGTGGTGCTTGCCGTTACTGAGGCGCTCGCCGTGGAGGGTGAGGAGGTACTGCTTGCCGCAGTGTTTGCACCACCGCAGGCGGCGAGGAACAGGGGCAGGGTTAAGAGAGCGGCACCGTATCGCAGTGCGCTATAGCGGGGGTTGGGGGTCCTGGAATTCAGGGTCATGATGTCACCTCATTGTGGGCTGGAACATACCGAATTGACCCTCACTATACGGGCAGTTTTGATACATGGTCAAGAGAAAATTATGTTTATTTTTTAAAATCCAACACCTCGGAGGAAAATCGATAAACAAGTTTTTTCAGCGCCTTGACTTGCACAAACATGCAAGCCACCGGGCTCTTGAGGCAAATATGTCACTAAAACACCAGCACTAGATATTGCTATTTGCCTGATAATCAGCGGAAGCCAACATGCCCGGAGGAGCACGGTTAGGGTGCCGATGGCGCAACCTCCAGCTCCGTAAAAGCCTGCACCTCAACGGCCCAACGCTACTGCAGGAGGAAATAGATAAGTCCCCTAACGTATTCCCAGAGCAGTACCAAGATGACGCACTGCACAACAAATGCGGCTATAGCTGCGAGGGTTGGTATCCAGTAGCTACGCTTAGAACATGCAATAAAAACTGCTATAAAAATAATGCATGAGACAATATCGGGACCCAAGAGAATGAATGCCTGTAGATCATATGGCCACAATATTCCATGCATATATTCTGTAGGGACTTTACATGGACTGACGATATAGCTTTTTACAATTTCATAAGTCCCATATATTTTAAAAACTAAATATAGCGACGCAATCCAAAAAATGCCTATGCGAAGCTTGACACCCAGCCATATACTAAAAATCTGCCACAAGCTAGCTAATACAACTCCCACCACAAAGAAGGGCAAGTAGAAATAGGTACTTCGCCACCCAACACATGGCGAGACAAATCTATCGAAATCTGTATACAAGGCAGTTGGGAAAATATAAAAAAATTGCAATACAATGAGAAATAAGATATACAAAATTATTTTCTCATTTACGGCGAACATCTTATATGTAGAATTCATGATGCCATTTCCTTTCAGTAGCATAAAAAGCTAGTAGCGGAACACCGAACGCATAGCCTCAATGTTGTTTTTCTTATCCACTAAGCCCAAAAGCCAATACTGGGATGAGTAGGCGACCCGCAAAGCCTCCGCACCCTTACCCTATCTACCTCATATTTAAGCAGGTCAGAGCTTTAAGACTACTGGGTAGCACGCCTTGCGTCTAGAGTGTTGGTTTTAAAAGTAAGATGATATTTTCCATTGACCACATATCAAATATTGGGGTATGTTTAGACACAATATATCGTTCCATCCCTCTTGTGAGGTGGTCTCATGACCCACACCCCTGTTTTTCTTTCGTTCCGTTCCAGCGGTCTACGACGCAGTGCCACACTGGCGATTCTTCCCCTATTTCTTGCCTCATGCGGCAGCTCCACCAACACGGCATCAAACACTCCCGCGCCCTCGAACACAACCGTGACTTCCTCCCCGTCAGCTTCAAGCGCCACCGGGTCCGCTTCCTCTTCCGCGGCGAAGAAGAGCTCCACCCCCTGCCTTGAACCTGACGAAACCGCGAAAGCTCAAACTCTCAAGCAGCAGGAAGCCATCAGCGCCGACCGCGGAACAGCACTGCCCTCCTACGTCTCCGCGCGGCATGTTGTGCGCAACCAGGCGAACTTCCCCACCCGTGCCGAAGCTGAATCAGCAGGAGCCGAGTGCCTGGCACTGTACGAGAAGAACAAGGCCGATCACGCCTACGCCGCAGCATGGGTACGCGCTATCGATGACAATAACGTGGCAAGCGGAAAGGTAGCCTCCGGCCCGCGTGCTGACATCCAGAGCGCCGACCCCTACAAGGCAAGCAACTACGTCGATATTCGAGAGGGCAAGGAGTACTTCCCGACCCGACAGGAGCTGCTCGCGGCAAACTACCCCGAGAACTACATTGTTGCTTTTGAGGCATGGGCGCAGCAGGCACCCGCCGATGTGAAGCAGAAGAGCGACGCGAACCGTGCGGCCGCTAAAGATACTCGCTGGTCTGAGGTGGTAACCCTGCCCAGCCCCGACAACCCTGTCTAATCGAACCCCGTCTAATCTGAGCCTGTCTCATCTTAAAAAGAGTTGTGGCGGTGACCGTTTCATTCGGTCACCGCCACAACTGTTATAGGGTACAGGTTAGGGTAGGAGCGCCAGCCCAAACTCAATAACGATCAGCGCGACAGCACACGCGAAGAGTACCTTACGCGACACATTGAACTTCTGCCAGAGATCATACAGCTGGCTGGGAACCAGCCAAATAACGCACGCCCGAAAGGCAAGCGTCGTCGGGGGGCCACCCCACTGAATAATCATCAGGGCAAGAGCAAAACTCAGGCTGAGCATATCCAGGATGCGCCGGTACTTTAGCACCTGCTCCCTCTCCTTCTGATAACTGGGGTTGTTTAGCAACCTTGGTGGTGCTTTTTTCAGCTGACCCACAATGACCAAAACCGCCAGCGGGATCAGAGAAATATCGAAGAACATGGGAACCGCCTTTCATGTTGGGGTTCGCTCGCTACGCCGGTGACGAGCTGATGGCGCACCATTATTGGTGAAAACTTCTCAAAAACAAGTAGTGTGCAACACGTGTATAACGTATTGTGGGTTACTTTACAGCACACATAGACCCCATTCAAGAGGTAAACAGCTCCCCCCCCCCGAAAAATTTTGAAAAATTTTTAAAAAATAAGGGCGCCGGGAACCTTAGGTTCCCGGCACCCTTCGTGCTTCCTATTCAAGAGACGAGCGAGATGTATAGTGGAAATTATTTAAAAATCACCCAAGGAAATAAATAATTATTTAAAACCATTAGGAAAGTCATCAATTCCATTTTCTAAAACTCAACATTTTCAAAAATGTTAGAGGGATCAACATTAATCATGCTTAAATTAATTTCCCCCTCAATAGGGCGCTGGAGATTCGGGTCAGTCACACGATAAAAAACACTCGCACTCACATTATCCCCACTTACAAATATTCCAATATTTTCCTCTTCTGAAGTTACAGCTTGCCCGGGACTAATAGAACCAGGTCGCCAGATTACAACTCTCGAGTCACCAACTTGAGTAAGGTTCGATGGCACAACATTCCTTAACGCATAGGGACGCATGAAATAGTATTGTGGTATCGCCATGAATGGAAATATCTCAAAGTTTTTATATTTATAATCCTCATCCTCCAAATTTACCAAATAGACATCTCCTGAGAACCTGTATTCAATGGAAGGATTTTCTAACACTTTAGTTCCATGGTTGATAACCGAGAATACAGCTGGTTTAAGTTTTAACTCCAATAGCCTCTTAAAACATTCTTCATATCGTCTTTCATCATTTTTATACGCTTTAACTATATCCTCAACAGATATATGATATAGAGGGTCTTTTATTATCCAGCTACTTCCCCGTAATGAATTAGATTCTTTATTTTCAATAGTTTTTTTCCGCAGGAATTCCTTATATTTTTCCTTGGGATAAGAATACATGTTTTTAAGAAAATCAGCATCAACACGAGGTCCCGCAAAAACCTCAGATACACCCAAGTTAATATCTACATATCCGCCAAGCAATCGATTAATCATGTCGCGAACTTGAACAGAGTTTGCCTCGATAGTTTGCGTTGATTCACGACAATAAATCGCACCGTCCCTAAGCTGATCAATACGCTTATCAGCATCATAACTTCCGGAGCATATATAAATCTCTTGCCCATTCACTGGAGGATCAACAATTACAAACAGAAGATTTTTGCCCTCGAAGGCATGAGTCACAAAGCGGTACTTTGGAACTGCGGATCCAAAATAGCTTCTTGTAGCTCCTTCAAACTCATGCTGCTCTGGTATATCTTCAAGACCACATACCTCATCTTTAGTAACACCAATGAGCATCACCCCATATCCCCGGTAGTCTCTCAGCGCCTGATTTTGGTCACGGTTTGCAGATGCCAAAATAAACTTAGTTATTTTAGCGTTTGATTTCTTACGCTCACTTTTAGAAAATTTAAGGACACTTTTAACTTCTAGCCCTTGTGATTCCGCCCTATCTCCCACTGCTTTAACCCACGCAGCAATCTTATCCCGTGATTCTGGAATATTTGGGTCAATATTAGTGTCGAGGTTCTCCATAAAGTTTCTCTCCTAAGAAGAACAAAATATTTAGAAATGCAATCTAGCGTTTACTCTTACTTGCTCTCCATTGTATGGGGAAAACCCAGATATTACTTCTTGCCTCGTCACTCTTCGTGGACCCCCCCGAAAAATTTTTAAAAAATAAGGGCGCCGGGAACCATACGTTCCCGGCGCCCACTCCCCAGCTGTTCATACCTCAGCGGGGTTCAATTTAGAGGCGGAAGAAGCCCTCCACCGCGCGCGTCATGTACGCCATATCGTCCACATGGCACATCTCGCGCATCGAATGCATCGACAACAAACCAATACCCACATCCACGGTGCGCATACCCAGACGAGTCGCCGTAATCGGGCCAATCGTCGAACCACACGGCATATTGTTATTCGACACGAACTCCTGATACGGCACACCAGCCTTCGCACACGCCGCAGCAAACACGCCAGCACCCACCGAATCCGTCGCATAACGCTGGTTCGCGTTAATCTTCAACAACGGACCACCACCGGGCAGCGGCTGCACAGTCGGGTCGTGGTGACCCTGATAATTCGGGTGCACCAGGTGACCGGCATCAGCCGACAGGCAGAATGATGCCGCCACCGAACGGCGGTACTCCTCCGTACTCTCACCGCGCGCAGCGGACAGGCGCACCAAAATATCCTCCAGGAACGGGCCGGCCGCACCACTACGCGACTCGGAGCCGAGCTCCTCGTGGTCAAACGCCGCAAGCATTACGGTCTCGGTAGCGTGTTCGTCCGCGTTATCGGCAACATAACGCTCCAGGGCGGTCAAACCCGCATGCACCGAAGACAGGTTATCCAGGCGACCGGAAGCGAACAGCTCCTGGTCCGCACCGAAGCGGCGCGGCGGCTGCGAATCAGCGAACAGCAGGTCGTAACCCACGATGCTCTGCGGGTCGACCGGCTCGCCGTCAATCACGTGCTTCGCCATGTAGCCGAGCACGTCATTCTCTGCCGGGTCCACACCCCACACGGGGTACATGTTGAACTGCTTGTCCAGCACCAGTTCGTTGCGCTTGTGGTCCAGGTGCGGTGCCAGCTGCGGGATGCGCGCAATCGGACCGGTGCGCACCAGGCGGTCCTTCAGCTCCCCGCCCTCAAGGACGGTGAGGCGGCCCGCCACGCACAGCTCGCGGTCCAGGAAGGAGTTCAGCAGTGCGCCGCCGTAGTTCTCGACGGCAATCTGGTGCCAGCCCTTCGTGGTGATGGAGGAGGAGGGCTTAATCTTCAGGGAGGGCGAGTCGGTATGCGCACCGAGCACGCGGTAGCCGCTTGCCTTCTGCGCCTTCGCGCCGCCAGCCCAGGCGATAATCGCGCCATCACGGACGACGAAGTGGCGGCCAGCTGCGACCTGCGGGTCCCATGCTTCGGTCTCTACGAGCTCGGTGAAGCCTGCTGCTTGCAGGCGGCGCGCTACCGTGCGCGCGGCGAGGTAAGAGACCGGCGACTCCGCCACGAATGCGGCGAGGTCTTCAATATTTTTTACAGCATCAACAGTCATGGTTTAACCCTACCTTTTCTTGGGTGTTGACGGGGTGACCCGGGCTAATAGTCCACGCGGTGTGGAGCATGAGCCCTGGTGAGGCTCGTATGGAGCGGGACGGGCGGGTTGGGGTAGCTGGGCTAAAGCAACCTGCCACAACCTTTAGTTATCAACCTTAAGCGGTTGTGTTTCACGTGAAACCTCGCCGTGGCGAGCGCGCGCGTTGAAGATCAGGCAGGCGAGCACCACGTACACGCCTTCCAGGGCGATGCCCTGCAGTGCATCCACGGGGGTCACGCCCTCGGAGGCGAACGGATCCAGACCAGCCACCATGGACAGCAGCATCAGAATCACGTTATTTGCCACGTGCAGACTGATGGAGGCTTCTAGGCCGCCGGTGTACCAACAGAGGAAACCCGCGTAAATACCCATCGCGAGAATCGTGCTCTGACCCCAGGGGTCGTAGGCGTGGGAGAGCATGAACAGCACGGCGGGCAGCATAATCGGCAGCCAGGGGGTGCGGAGCCAGCGGCCAAGCATCTGCATCATGAAGCCGCGGTAGGCGAGCTCTTCGGCGTAGCACTGCACGGGCACCAGGAGCAGCATCATTGCCAGGTAAACCCAAAATTCAACCTGTGGAGGTTGAAAATAGCGGTACTCGGGCAGGCTCTCACCGCTCAACGCCAGCATCACAGCGTAGTAGATGCCGTAGACAGCGAAGCTCAAACCCAGGTACGGAAGCAGTAGCGAGCGGCGCAGACGGCCCGCCACCGAATGGATCAAACCCCAGGGCTTCGGGCCCACAATCAAGCGCGCAATAAAGAGCGAAGGCACAATCGCGATGAGGGAGAGGAAGGTCAGCGCAAACAGCGCCGGGTGTTCCATAATGACGGCGCGGTTCGTAGCTACATCATGGAGGGAAAGTCCCGAACCCATAATCGTCGCAGCCAGGGCAACTGAAATAATCAGGTTGAGGCCAATAAATACGGCGACGCCGAGCAGACCTTCCAGCAGGGGTGAGAACCAGCGGGATTTCGGGTCGGCGTGGGAGAGACGGTGGTAGGCAAGACCGGCAGGCACAGTAGCGGCTGCGGGGGTGCCGGGGGCTACCTGCGGGGGTGCAGGGGGCGGTGTCGTGTTCATTCTTTAATCCTAGCCTTCGCGGGCTCGATGGTGACCGGGCATACGGAAACCTTCAAGTGCTGATTGATACGGATTGTTTCAAAACCATTGAAAAAGCCGTGAATAAGGCTGAAAACCCACCATTCACGGGGTTCATTTTCTGAACCTATGCCATAATTTGAAGCGATAATACGCTCATATACATAGTCGCTGATGACCGCTCTTCCGGGGTGTTTTTTCAGCACCAGAAAGGCTACTTTCTTATGGCACTCGTCTTCAATCCGCCGCCCAACTGGCCCGCTCCTCCTGCCGGATGGGCCCCCACTCCTACGTGGCGCCCCGACCCCGCGTGGGGTCCCGTTCCTGAAGGTTGGCAGCTGTGGGTCGAAGAGCCCGAGCCCGAACCCATTCAGGTTGAAGAGGCTACTATTGAGCCGCTGATTCCCGAGGAGCCCGCTGCCGAGGCGGCTCCCGCTGAGCAGGTTGCTGAGCCTGCTGTTGAGGCTGAGCAGCCCGCCAAGGCTGCGGCACCGCTGACCGTTGAGGACGTTGACCTGGAGCAGCTCGCCGCTGAGCTCGAAGGTGAGCAGATTGTCGAGGTTCCGGAGGTGGCAGCACCCCAGGCTGAAGCACCTCAGGCTGAGGCATCCCACGTTGAGGCACAGCAGGTAGAGGCGCCCGCGGCTGAGTCCGCTGAGGAGTCCTCCGAGCCCAAGCCGATGCGTCACCTGACTCAGGTTCCGCTGACCGGCACCACTCTGCCCGAGCAGGTTCTCGCATCCCAGTCTTCCGCAGTTGAAGAGCCTGTAGTTGCAGAGCCCGCTGCTGAGGCTGTTGAAGCTCCCGTAGCGCCGGTTGTCGAGCCTGTTGTTGCTGAGCAGGCTGCTTCCGAGCAGCCCGTTGAGGCGCACGTTGTTGAGGCTCCGGTTGCTGAGCCCGCACTGTCCGAGCCCGCCGCTTCTGAGCCGGTCGTTTCCGAGCCTGTTGCAGAACCCGTTGTAGAGCCCGTTGTTGAGCCCGTCGCCGAGGTTGCCCCCGAGGCACCCGTTGCATCCGAGCCGGCAGTCGAGCCGGTCGCTGAGGCTCCCGCAGCTGAGGCTCCCCACACCATCGAGAACTCCCCGCTCGTTGAGTTCCACACCCCGGAAACCGAGCGCACCGTCAACCTGTCCGAGCGTACCGTGAACCTCTCGGAACAGCCCGGTCAGAACATGCAGCCCGGCCAGAACGCGCAGGGCGGCCAGAACGCGGCGTTCATCCCGGCGGGTCAGGCACCGAACGGCTTCCAGCCGAACCAGGCTGATGGTTTCCAGAGTGAGGGCTTCCAGGGCCAGAACTTCCAGGGTGGCCAGTACCAGGGCCAGGGCTTCCAGAGTCAGGGCTTCCAGGACGGCCAGAACGCGCAGGGCGGTCAGAACGTCCAGGGCGGCCAGTACCAGAACAACCCCTACCAGGGTCAGACGTACAACGCTCAGCAGCCCTACCAGGGTCAGGTTTCCGATCAGGACCAGGCAACCGTAGCGCTCAGCAACCCCTACATGACCGAACCCGGCAACCAGGGCAACAACGAGGACGGCTCCGAGAAGAAGGGCCTGCTCTCCGGCACCAAGATTTGGGGTGTTATCGGTGGTGCGCTGGCTCTGCTGATTGTCATCATCCTGGCGATTGTCATGCTGATTCCGCGCGGTAA
>CAUUAD010000030.1:0-15084 GCA_963542785.1 Rothia mucilaginosa | reverse complement strand
TCCGCGCCGTCGAGAAGTTCGACTACTCCAAGGGCTTCAAGTTCTCCACCTACGCAACCTGGTGGATCCGCCAGGCCATCACCCGCGCCATGGCAGACCAGGCCCGCACCATCCGCATCCCCGTGCACATGGTAGAAGTCATCAACAAGCTCGCCCGCGTGCAGCGCCAGATGCTTCAGGACCTCGGTCGCGAACCCACCCCCGAAGAACTCGGCAAGGAACTCGACATGACCCCCGAAAAGGTCATCGAAGTCCAGAAGTACGGCCGCGAGCCCATCTCCCTGCACACCCCCCTCGGCGAAGACGGCGACTCCGAATTCGGTGACCTCATCGAGGACTCCGAAGCAGTCGTCCCCGCAGACGCGGTGTCCTTCACCCTTCTGCAGGAACAGCTCCACTCCGTGCTCGACACCCTCTCCGAGCGTGAAGCCGGTGTCGTCGCAATGCGCTTCGGCATGACCGACGGCCAGCCCAAGACCCTCGACGAAATCGGCAAGGTCTACGGCGTGACCCGCGAACGAATCCGCCAGATCGAGTCGAAGACCATGTCTAAGCTCCGTCACCCGTCGCGTTCGCAGGTTCTGCGCGATTACCTGGACTAAAAGTTCATAGCTTGTCTATAACAAATAGATAGCGCTGTTCTTAACAGAACTGGATACAGAAAAGGCTCTCCGACATACCGGAGAGCCTTTTCTACGTTCATGGGCGATTTGTCACGACGGCCGCGGACGATGCTCGCGGGGGAGTGCGGGGCCGGACTCCGTGCGCTTGTCTTTACAGACGGCGCACCGGTTCCCGCTCGCGGGGGAGTGCCCCCTCTTCAGCGCCTGGGGGCGCTTCGAGGACGGAGCCCCCGCTACGCATGTCCGCTGCGCCGTTTACGCATGTCCGCTGCGCCGTTGAGGTTCAGCGCCGCTACAGGCTCAGCTGGCGCAGATAGCGGTCCGCCACCGCCTCCACCTGATCCAGCCCGCGCACACGACCCAGCGCCTCCGACCACGCATCAGCCTCATCGCCACCCACCGGGAAACCAGCCGCCGCCCACAACGCCGCCGTCATCGCACCCACCGAATCCGAATCCGAATCCATCGACACCGCACGGCACAACCCCTCAAACAGGGCACCACGCACCGTCGCATCATCAGCATCAGCCGGCAGACTCTTCACAGCATCCGCCGCGCACCAGAGAGCCACACCCAACAGCTCAGGCGCCGTCCAACCCGTACCAAAATGCTCCGCCACAGCCTCCGGCACCGGCACCGTACCGCCCTCCAGCAGCTCGACGGCACGACTCAGCGCCGCCGCCGTACGCGAAGCATCACCCGGAATCGAATCATCCGCCGCCACCGTGCCGCACCAGTCAAGCACACGGCGGGCAGAATCCAACAACGCATCAAACGAGCCAGCCGGAGACGCCAACAAATCACGAACCAACAACGCATACGCCGCCGCCGAAGCCAATGCCTCCGGATGCCCATGCGTCAACGCCGCCGCACGCACCGCCAACAAAACCACCGTACGCTCCTGCGCCACCGGCAAAACACCCAACGCCGCCGAACGCACCAACGCACCACTACCCAAAGCATCAGGATTCAATGACTTCGACACCAGCTGCATCTCACCCGAACCCAACGCCCGCAACGTCGCCGCACCCGGACCACGACGAGCCGTCAACTCCGACGACCCATCAATCTCACGATCCAACGAAAACGGCGCAGACTCCGGCAGAACCTCACCAATACCGCGGAACCACCGCAAATACGCCAACCACAAACACGCCAACTCATCCGCCGCCGCGCCCTCATTATTCCACTCCAAAACCTCCGTCAGGCCATCCAGAGTGAAGCAGGTCAGCTGCGTATCATCACTGACCAGCAGCTCACCAAACGCCGAATCCCACGGCTTAGGGGCGCGCTCCGCAATCTGCTCAGCCGACAACAGCTCCAACGGATAACCCAGCGCATCACCCAACGCAGACGCACGCAACAAACTGCGCACCCTGCCCGCAAACTCAGCCGAAACCTCAGGTGCACGTGTGAACTCAACAGAAGAAAAACTCATAGGGCGATTATCCCATGTGCGTTCAGGATGCGCGGGGGATGTATCGGGCGGCTTCGTGCTCATGCTTGCGGGAGGGGAGATGTAGCAGGCGGCTTCGTGCTCATGCTCGCGGGGGAGTGCCCCCTCTTCAGCGCCTGGGGGCGCTTCGAGGACGGAGCCCCCGCTCCGCATGAGCACCTGCGCCGCGGATGGTTAGCTACTCGTCCTCACCGGGAATAGAGGGAGACTTAGACAAAAACGGTTTTGCACTCACGCTCGCGGGGGAGTGCCCCCTCTGCGGCGCGGGGCGCCTTGAGGACGGAGCCCCCGCTCCGCGTGAGTGCCTGTGCCGCGGATGGGTGCCTGCGCCGCTGTGGAGTTCCGATCCCTGAATGACGAACTGTGAGGCGCAAAACAAGACGCAATGCCATACTGAAATCATGAAGATTCTGCACACCTCCGACTGGCACCTCGGCCGCACCTTCCACCGCAGCCCCCTCACCCGCGAACACCAGCAGTTCATCGACGAACTGCTCAACTACGTGCACGCCGAAGGCATCGATACTCTCCTCATCAGCGGCGACGTCTACGACAGCACCATCCCCACCGCCGAAAGCACCACCCTGCTCGACCAAGCACTCACCCGCCTCATGCGCGCCGGCGTGCACGTCATCCTCAGCTCCGGCAACCACGACTCCTTCCGCCGCCTCAGCTACGGCGCCGCCTTCTTCGAAGCCTCCGGCGTGCACCTGCGCACCAGCCTCGAAGACGCCACCCGCCCCGTCGAACTCACCGACGGCACCCAGCGCGTGCACGTCTACGCCATCCCCTACCTCGCGCCGCGCCTCCACGCCACCGCCCTCGGTGTAGATCCCACCCACCACGCCGTCCTCGGCGCCGTCACCGACGCCATCCGCACCGACGCCGCAGAACGTCACGCCCGCGGCGAAGGCGCCGACCGCATCATCGTCATGAGCCACGCAACCGTCAGTGACACCACCGGCAACGACACCACCAGCAGTGCAGACACCACACCCCGCAGCGACTCCGAACGCGACATCAGCGTCGGCGGCATCGACTGGGTACCCGCCTCCCTCTTCGACGGCTTCGACTACGTAGCGCTCGGCCACATCCACAAGCGATACCCCGTCACCCACACCATCCGCTACAGCGGCTCCCCGCTGGGCTTTTCATTCAGCGAAGAACACAACCGCAACGGCGCCTACCTCATCGAACTCACCCCCGGCGAAGAACCCACCATCAGCGGCCACGAATGGGCAACCCGCGTACACATGAAAACCCTGCGCGGCACCATGGAGCAGCTACTCAACAGCCCCGAACACACCGACTACGAACACGGCTACTACTGCCGCATCGAACTCACCGACGAAACCCTACCCGTCGGCGCCGTCGACCGCCTGCGCAGCCGCTACGAAACCATCTCCCACTTCAGCTACCGCAGCACCCAACCCGCCGCCGACAAACCCGCCGCCGCACAACCCACCCGCGACGCCGACCCCGTCGAAACCTTCGACCAATTCCACCAATACGTACGCAACCGCCCCCTCACCAGCGAAGAACGCGACGTCATCACCACCCTCAGCGACCACATCAAAAGCCACAAGGACAACGCATGATCCTGCACAGCCTCGAATTCGAAGCCTTCATGGCATACCCCAAGCGCCAAGAAATCAACTTCGACACCCTCAACAACGCCGGCGTATTCCTGCTCAACGGCCCCACCGGCGCCGGTAAAACCACCATCCTCGACGCCATCTGCTACGCCCTCTACGGCGAAACCAGTAGCGACCGCGAATCCGCCAAACTGCACTCCACCTACGCGGCACACAGCGGCACCAAACCGCGCGTGCTACTCGACGTCACCCTCCACGGCAAACGCCTGCGCATCGACCGCACCCCCGCCTACAACAAGCCCATCACCCGCGGCGCCCGCAAAGGCCAGATGCGCGAAGAAAGCGCCAAAGCAACCCTCGCCGAACTCGCACCCGGCGCCGACCCCGCCGACGAAAAAGCCTGGACCCCCATCTCCAGCAGCGTCGCCGAAGTCAACCGCACCATCGCCGAACGCACCCACCTGACCAAAGAACAATTCCTCAAAGTCGTACTCCTGCCGCAGGGCCAGTTCGCGCAATTCCTCAAGTCCAAGCCCAAAGAACGCAAAGAACTGCTCAAAAAGATGTTCCCCGTCGAACACTACGAACAGCTCTTCGCCGCACTCACCGAAGAAGCGAAAACCGCCCAGCAGGAAGTCGCCCAGGACGAAAACACCCAGCGCGGCTACCTTGAACGTGCCCGCGTAGAAATGCTCGCCCTGCAGGCGCTACTGGACGCTGCGGATCCGGACGCTGAAGATGCTGGGGAGGGCTCCGCTACCGAAGACCCTGTGGAGGCGGAGACCTCCGAACAGCTCACCGCTGAGAGCGTCACCGCCGAAACCCTCGACGCATGGGTCGCCGGCGGAGTAGAACGCGCCCGCGAAACCTCAGCACGCGAAAAGCAGGAGCAGCAGCGCCTCACCGACGAAGCCGACCGGAACACCCGCCTGCTCGCCGAACGCGCCCAGCTGCAGGCCGACTGGCGCGAATACGAGCAGCTCTGCGAGCGCCGCACCCGCCTGACCGAACGCGCCGACGAGCACAAAGCGCAGCGTGAAGAGCTGGCGCAGGCACGTGCCGCCGCGCCCCTGCACGCACAGTACGCGCAGGTCCATGCCGAATCGCAGGCGCTCGCCGCCCGCCAGCAGGAGCAAGCGGCCTGTGCATCCGCGCTGGAGGAGAACGGCAACGCTCTGCTTGCGGCACTGCGCGATGAGAACATTTCGCCGGAGACCACCTTCCCTGAGGAGACCACCTTCGCCGCACTCCCTTCCCTCGAGCCCGCTGAACAGGAAACCCAGCTCGAGGCGCTCCTTGACACCCTGCGCGCCCTGCAGAAGAAGGATGCGCAGCTTACTGAGGAGGAAGCTGCCGCAGCCGCCCTGCTGAAGCAGGCTAACTCCCTCGAACAGGACAAGTCGCGTGCCGAAAAGACGATGAGCGACCTCACCGCTCAAGCCGAGCAGCTCGCCGAAGAACTCGCGGGATACAGCACCGCCGACGAGGAACGAACCCTCGCCGCGCACCTGGTCACCGAGGCGCAGCAGAAGCACGATGCAGCCCAGCAGATGCAGCAGAAGCTGGATGCCGCCTCCGCCGCGGTTGCTGCGGCCCAGAAGCAGAGCAAGCGCACCGCCACCGCCGAGCAGAAGGCACAGGAAAAGTGGCAGGCTTCGGCTCAGCAGGCGCTCGCCGCTACGGAGGAGTTCAAGAACCTGCAGGTGCTGCGCCTCGCCCAGGCGTCCTCGCTGCTGGCGCGTGAGCTCAAGGACGGCGAACCCTGCGCGGTTTGCGGTTCGGTGGAGCACCCCGCCCCGGCGCAGATTGCCGAGGGTGAGCAGCTGGTTGAGCGTGCCGACCTGGACGCCGCCAAAGAGCGTGAAGACAAGGCGCACAAGCAGGCGCGCACCCACGAACTCGCTAAGGACCGGGCTACCAAGGCGCATCAGGAAGCCTCCGAGGCGCTTGCCGCCGCCCGCACCCAGTACGAGACTCTGGCTGCCCAGGGCGAGTGCGATGTTGAGCAGACTGCCGCCCAGCTGCAGCAGGCGCAGACCCGCCTCGCGCAGGCTCAGTCACGCGTGACGGCGCGTGACGGCGTGCTGGCGAAGGTTGAGCGGGTGCGGGTTGAGCTGCAGAAGGCTCAGGAGGCGCTACGCACCATCGAGGGCGCGGCGGTGGAAGCTCAGACGCGTCACCGTGACGCTGCGGCGCGCTGTGAGGCTACCGCGGCTGATTTGGCGCCTGCTCGTGCGGCGGTGGGTTTTGCGCAGCGTGTTGAGGCTGTGGAGGGCTACCGTGCGGCGCATCAGCGTCTTGCTCGTGCGGTGTTGCTGTTGGGGCAGGCGCGTGAGCGTCATGCTCTGGCGGCGGCGCAGGCGCAGCGCCTGTTGGGCGAGTCTGCGTTTGAGAGCGCCGAGCTGGTGCAGGCGGCGGTCCGCACCCCTGAGCGCGTCGACGCCCTGGAACAGGCTGTTGCCGCGTACGAGCTGGAGCATGCCCGCCTCCTTGAGGGCTTTGGCCGTGAGGCGATTGTTGCGGTGGCGGCTCGTGCCGCCGCTGGTGAGCAGGCGCCGGATGATCTGCAGGGTGTGCGTGAGCGGGTTGAGCAGCTGCGTGCGGCGGCGCACCGGTTGACTCTTCGTGAGGGTGAGCGGGAGAGCGTGTTGCGTTCTTTGCAGGCGCTGCGTGGCGAGTATGCGGCATTCCGTGCGCAGACGGCGCAGCGTTATGACCGTGCGCAGATATTAGCTAACTTGGCGGCGGCTGCCCGCGGTGATACGCTGGGCGGTTATGAGCATCAGGTTGACCTGGTCAGCTATGTGCTGGGTGCCGAGTTCGAGCGGATTCTGCACTCGGCGTCACTGCACCTGGACCGTATGAGTGAGGGTCGCTACGGCATGGTGTTCAGCGATCACCGTGCGAAGGGTAGCCGTTCCGGCGGTGGCCTGAACCTGGAGATTACTGACACCTGGACGGGCGAGCCGCGTGAGGCGTCGTCGCTGTCCGGCGGCGAGTCGTTCTTGGCGTCGCTGTCGTTGGCGTTAGGTCTGGCGGAGGTCGTACAGGCGAATAACGGCGGCATCGAGCTGGACACCCTGTTCATTGATGAGGGCTTCGGCACGTTGGACGCCGAAACCCTGGATATGGTGATGGGCACGATTGAATCTCTGCGTGATAGTGGCCGCACTATTGGCCTGATTTCGCATGTGGAGGAGATGAAGAACCGTATTCCAGCGCAGATTGTGGTGGAAAAGGGTCAGAACGGCTCGTCGGTGAGGGTAAACTCCTAGTAGGCATAAATTCGCTTCCGGGCTGCTGTTATGGCATGTCCGGCGGCTTATTCGTGAAAGAGATGATGACCTCGACACCTCAGGACAGGGCACCGAATTCAACGTATCGTGTGGAACCTTCGGCTGATGCGCACACTAACGCATCCGCGCCGAAGGTTCCTCCGCGCACCATGAAGGTGGCACCCGCCTCCGATGCGCTGAATAAAATGCGTGCTTCGGGCACGGGCATTCCGACGGTTCCGGGCACCTCCCTGACGGATGTGGTGCGCAACAACGAGCACGTGTTGCAGGAGTTGCCGCCTCGCCCGATTCCGGCTGCGGATGAGATTAATACGAACGCGTCGGTGCCGGACATTTTGCGTCAGCATTGGGCGTTGTTCCTGCGCAACGGTAAGGAGCAGCGTCGTCACCTGTATGCGGTGCTTCGTGCTGAGGGTTTTGCCCGTAATGTGTTGACGATTCTGTTCCACATTCCGGCGGCTTCTTCGGCGTTTGCGCTGTATATTCTGTTGGCGAGCCACCTGGGTAGCGTGCATGATGGCGGCTACGCGGTGGCGGCGTTTACTGGCGCGTATTCGGTGCAGATTATGCTCGGCCCGATGCTGGTGCGTGCTCTGGGTTTGCGGTCGTTGCTGGCGATTACGTCGATTCTGAATATCGCTGCGGTGCTGAACATGCTGGTGATTGGTTGGCGTCTAACGGTTGACCCGAATAATGTGAGTACGACCTACCATGCGCTCTCGTGCGTGGCGATGGGTTTCACGACTCCGCCGTGGACTCCGTTCGCTCTTGAGTCGCTGTATCGCCGTAACTATCAGTACAGTGATGTTCGCTTGTCGACTGCGGTGTCGTGGGGTACCACGGCGAACATGTCGATGCATCCGCTGGCTGCTCTGCTGGTGTGGCTGGGCGATGCGTACATCACCCCGAATAATGAGTACGCGGGCTTCTGGATCACGATTATTCTGGATGCGCTACTGTTCGTTGTGGTGCTGGCGGCGCCGAGGTGGCTACCGGATATTTCGCGTATTCGCATGGCTCCGCCGCAGAATCTGGTGCGTCCGAGCCGTCAGACGGTGGTGCTGATTCTTGGTCTGGTGCTGCTGGGCGCGTGCATGGGTTCGGTTGGTTCTGGTCTGCTGGGTTTCTCGCTGATTCACGGTTCGATGAACCTGTTCATGGCGATGGTTGCGACCGGTACCGGTGCGCTCGTGGTGGTGGCTTTCCCCGTGGTTTTGGGCGGCCGTTCGGTGAACCCGTGGCATGGCTGGCTGACGAGCGGCGTTCTGCTGATTATGGCGGCGCTGTACTTGCCGGCGAGCGATGATACGTCCACGATTTTCTATGCGTTGGCGCTGTGCGGCGCGGTGCTGGGCGTGGCGTTTGGCGGCCATGAGCTGTGGCTGAACCGTTCGCTCAAGCATATTCCTGATGCGCAGGCGAGCTTCTTTACCCGCTCGATGCTGGGCATTGGTCTTGCGCTGGGTAGTATGTGGGGCGGCTATATGGGCGACGCCCCGTATTACCGTAATGCGTTTATGGTTCCGGTGATTATTGCGACTCTGTATTTTGCGTTGGGTCATTTGTACGGCTACCTGTGGCGTGAGGAGCATGAGGAGCAGCTGACTCCTTGGGATCAGTTGGAACGTCGTTAGCGCATGTTTAAAGGCGGATGCCCCGCCACCTTCTGCAGGTGGTGGGGCATCCGCCTTTTGCGTACCGTGCTCGGTTTGTGGTGAGCCTCGGCCTGAGAACCTCAGTGTGAGGCTGCCGGTTTAGTGACCGCGCTTGATCCATGCCGGAAGCTCGGGTGCTTCCAGGCCGATGCCTGTGCTGTCGCCGTGGCCGGTGAGGACCGCGGTGGACTCGGGTAGGGTCAGCAGGCGGGTCGAGATCGACTCGATGATGGTGTCGAAGTCGCTGTAGGAGCGTCCGGTGGCGCCGGGGCCGCCGTTGAAGAGGGTGTCGCCAGAGAAAACGACGCCTTCGCTGTTCTCCCAGCTGAGGGTGGGTGCGTAGAAGCACACGGAGCCGGGGGAGTGGCCGGGGGTGGCGATGACCTTCAGTTCGGTATCGCCGATGCGCACTACATCGCCGTCAGCCAGTTCGTGGTCGAAGTCCCAGGAGGGGTACACCATTTCCCAGAGCACACGATCTGCGGGGTTCAGGTAGACGGGTGCGCCGAAGCGTTCTGCCGCCTCCTTTGCGCTGCGGATGTGGTCGTCGTGGGCGTGGGTCAGCAGAATCTTCTCCACGGTGCGGCCTGCGACGGTGCGGGAGATCTTGTCAACGTCGTGGGCGGGGTCAATGATGATCACGGAGGAGTCATTGCCGATAATCCAGACGTTGTTGTCAACATCCCAGCAGCCGCCGTCCAGCGAGAAGGTGCCGGAGGTGACGACTCGTTCAATACGTTCCACGCTACGGTCCTAGAGTTCCACGACCGAGCGCAGCACGCGGCCGGTCTTCATGGTTTCGAATGCTTCGTTGACGTCTTCGAGGCGGATGCGCTCGGAGACGAAGCTGTCCAGGTCGAGGCGGCCGAGCAGGTACTGATCTACGAACTCGGGGAAGTCGCGGGAGGGCAGGGTGTCGCCGTACCAGGCGCTCTTGATGGAGCCGCCGCGGCCGAAGACCTCATCCAGCGGGATGTCCCAGGTGGTGCCGGGGGCGGGCACACCGACGAGAACGACGCGGCCAGCCAGGTCGCGTGCCTCGAATGCCTGCTTGAAGGTGGGGGCGACGCCGACAGCGTCAATGACGAGGTCTGCACCGAAGCCGCCGGTGAGTTCCTTGATAGCCTCAACGGGGTCGACCTTGGAGGAGTTCACGGTGTGGGTTGCGCCGTGCTCGCGTGCGCGTGCCAGCTTATCTTCGTCGACGTCGACGGCGACGATGGTGGTTGCGCCACCGAGCTGTGCGCCTGCGATTGCTGCGGTGCCGACGCCGCCGCAGCCGATGACTGCGACGGACTCGCCGCGCTTGAGCTCACCGGTGTTCAGCACAGCGCCCAGACCTGCGGTGACGCCGCAGCCGAGCAGACCGATTGCTGCGTACTGTTCGGGGCTGATGTCAGCGGTGATCTTGGTGCACTGGCCGGCTGCGACGAGGGTCTTCTCCGCGAAGGAGCCGATACCCAGGGCGGGGGTGAGTTCGGTGCCGTCCTCGAGGGTCATCTTCTGGGTTGCGTTGTGGGTTGCGAAGCAGTACTGCGGCTGGCCCTTGCGGCATGCGCGGCATTCGCCGCAGACTGCACGCCAGTTGAGGATGACCAGGTCGCCGGGGGCGATGTTGGTGACGTCATCACCGACAGCCTCGACGATACCTGCGGACTCGTGGCCGAGCAGGTAGGGGAAGTCCTGGCCGACGCCGCCGGTGACGTAGTGGTGGTCGGTCTGGCAGACACCGCAGGTGAGGACCTTGACGAGTGCTTCGCCCTTGCCGGGGTCGGGTACATTGATGGTGGTGACGGTGACGGGTGCGTCCTGGGAGAGGGCTACGACGGCCTTGACCTTGTGCATGCTGTTCCTTTGCTTGGGGATTGCGGTTGAGGTTCAACCGCAGATAAAGGTTTTTTGATATGTTCCCATTATAAGAGCTAAGGCATACCTGACGCACCCCGGGGCTGAGCGTGAAGCCCCCAGGTGAATGTGACGTTTTATGACGTTGTCTCTTACTCCTCCCGGAACCCGCGTAGCCTGCGGCTACTTACTCTGCCGTCTCTACCTCTGCCGCAAAGGTGAGCGCGCCGCGTCGGAATGCGCCCGAGGTCAGTGCGTTCACGTGGTCGCGGCCGGGCAGGGTGATAAAACGGTTGAGCGGGTTATCCTCGCGCACCATGTCGTAGAGTTCTGCACCGTCGGCGGCGATGGTGTCCGCGTCACCGAGTACGACCGCAATGGGGACGCGCGGATGCGCGCCCGGGTCACCCGCAGGTAGGTCGGGGGATCCGGCACGCAGGGCGGGCACGTTGAAGAACGGGCCGAAGGGAATCCGAACGAACTTCAGCAGCGCGTCGGGCTGAATGGGGGAGTTATCAATAATCGAGGTGAAGGAGGCAATCGCCTCGGCGGTGGAGTCCGCCGCCGGGGTTTCTGCGCTCGCGGAGGCGCTGGTCCCCTCGTGCGCTTCGAGCATGGCGCGCAGGGTGATGAGGTGGTCGTGCAGGGGCAGACCGCCCAGAGTGAGGGATGCGACCGCCTCCGGGTGAGTGAGGGCGAGTTCCCAGCCGACGCGGGCGCCGAAGGAGAAACCGATAACGTGTGCGCGCGGCTGTAGCTCCACGTCGAGGTTGTTCTCCGTGGCGACGGTTCGTAGCAGCTGGGCAAGTGCGTTGGTGAGCAGGTGAATGGGGGTGAGGCGCTGACCCGCCGTATTGACAGAGGGCACCGAATCGAACGGGATTTCACTGCTCATAACCTGCGTATGGGCAGGCAGTTTGCAGTCAACCGTGAACTGTGGGTCTTTGAGGTATGTGTTCGTGTGGTAGGGCAGATTGACAGCTAGTACAGGGTATCCGGCGCGCAGATATTGGCGAATCCAGCCGGTGCCCCCGTAGAGCTGATCACCGCGGGTGGCGAAGCCGTGAATCATGAGAGCGGGAATGCGGCTTTTGAGCTGCTGCGGCTGGTAGAGGGTGTACTCGAGGTCGGGGAGGGTAGTGCCGGGTACAACAGCGTTGGGTACGGCAAAGGGCGCGGGAGAGAAATCAGCACTGGTCATAGTTCTATCTTAGTGACCAGCGCAGGGTTTCTGTCCCGCGCCCTTTTCTGTCTCGGGCCCTTAATCAGGTTGAGGCGGTACGCGCTCAGCTGGGCTGCCGCTTAGTTCTTCTTCGCCGCACCGTTCGAACTATCGGTGCTCAGGTCGAAGAGCGCATCCTGCTGAGGCTCTGCCTTTGCGCTCACATCAGCCTTTGCCGCGGTTGCCTCAGAAGCCTGAGCCTCAGAAGCCTGAGCCTCGGCGGTATCAGCCTTCGCCTGCTTCTTCTGCAACTGTTCCTTGCCGTTGTCGAGTCGCTCCTTGCCGTCGGCAATGAGGGTGCGAATCATGGTGGTGTTGGTGTCCACCGCCTTCTGCACACGCGCTACGACGGAGGGACCCTTCGGCTTGGGGAACATGCCCTGGCCTGCCGCCTGCTGCTGCAGTTCGCGTCCTGCAGACATGAGGCGTTCCTGGCGTGCCTTCAGTGCACGCGATGCGGAGGTGCTGCGTGGCTGCACCTTCAGGTGGCCGTGGTCGTCATCGCCAGCGATAATCTGGCGCATGAGCATGATTTCTGCGTCCAGGTGTGCGCCGAAGAGCAGCATATTGTTCATAATCCAGATGAACAGCAGCATCACGATCACACCACCGATGAGGCCGTAGGTGGCGTTGTACTTGCTGAAGTTGTTGGCGTAGAGGGTGAAGCCGAATGCGCCCAGACCCATGCCGAAGAGGGCGAGTGCCGCACCGGGGGAGAGCCTCCACGCCTTGTAACGGCGCACGTTCGGGGTTGCGGCGTACAGCAGGGTGATGAGGCCGATTGCCATGAGCAGGATCAGGACCCAGCGGCCGTTGAGCCAGATGAGCTTGATGAGCTCCATGTCGACGGTCTCGGGCATGTAGCGGCCGACCAGATCCAGGACGGTCACGCCGAGCAGCATCATCAGGATCATGAGTACCGCCAGGACGATGAGCACGGCGGTGACGAACACGTTGATGGGCTTGAGCATCCAGCCGGGGCGACCTTCACGCACGCCGTAGACGCGGTTGAGTGCGCGGCCGAAGGAGCCGGTGTACCCGGATGCGGACCAGAGGGCACTGAGGATACCGGTTGCCAGCACCAGGCCTGCGCCCTGGCCGCTGGTGAGCTGCCTAATCGGGTCTTCCAGGATGCCGTACATCTGGGTGGGTGCGTTGTCCTTGATGAAGGCGAGGATTGCGTTGGCGCTGCCTTCGCCCTGGCCGAAGATACCGAGCAGGGAGACAATCGCCAGCAGTGCCGGGAAGATGGACAGCACGGTGAAGTAGGTGAGTGCCGCCGCCATGTCGGTGCCGCCGTTGGCGGTGAACCTGAAGAGGGTTCGGCGCAGAATGTAGAGGATGCTGCCCTTGGGGAAGTCGCGCAGCTTGACGCTGACGTACTTGGGGTCTGCGGGCTTCTGCTTGCGGGAAAAGAGTCCGCGGCGAGCTCCGGTGGATGCCTCGGGTGCCGAGGCCTCCGTGGAAGAGCTGGTGTGTGCAGCCAATAGGGCTCCTTGGGTGAGTGGTGAGGTGTACACAGGTTGAGTGATGCGCCGCGTCTCGCACCGAGACTGTGCGGGCGCGCAGAAGGGGCGGGGAGAACAATGAGCTGTCCTTCCCGCCCCTGCGGTGACATTATAGGGTTTTCTGACCCTCCCATATTTTTCTGCGAGTGCAGATAGTTGACTTGTTGGTCAGCTAGAGAGGGTTACCGCCCCGAAAAGCCTCAAAAAGCCTTGTCGGGTATTGTTTTCGACTAGCTGAAAACTAGTTGTGAATACCCAGAACCTTAGCGGTGTGAGCCATAACCTCATCAGCCAGGTCGTGGTTATCGTTGAGCTTCACGCCGTAACCGGGGATAAGCTCCTTCAGGCGAGGCTCCCAACCAGCAATCTTGGAGGGGAAGCACTTAGCCAGCAGGTTCAGCATAATCGGAGCCGCGGTGGAAGCACCGGGGGATGCGCCCAGCAGAGCCGCGATGGAGCCGTCCGCTGCGGAGACAACCTCGGTACCGAACTGCAGGATGCCGCCCTTCTTCGCGTCCTTCTTCATGATCTGGACGCGCTGGCCAGCCTCGATGAGCTCCCACTCTCCGCCAACAGCCTCGGGGTAGTACTGGTACAGCGACTCGAGGCGTGCGTTCTTGTCCTTGACCAGCTCGGAGAGCAGGTACTTGACCAGGGAGAGGTTGTCGATGCCTGCGCGGGTCATCGGGTAGATGTTGTGCGGGCGCAGGGACAGCGGCAGGTCCAGCAGGGAGCCCTGCTTCAGGAAGTTGGTCTTGAAGCCGGCGTAGGGGCCGAACATGAGGGCGCGCTTGCCGTCCACGTAGCGGGTGTCCAGGTGGGGCACAGACATGGGAGGTGCGCCAACCGATGCCTGGCCGTACACCTTAGCGTTGTGCTGGTTTGCGGTTGCCTCGTGGGTGTTGCGCAGGAACAGGCCGGAGACGGGGAAGCCGCCGTAGCCCTTGCCCTCTTCAATGCCGGACTTCTGCAGCAGGTGCAGAGCGCCACCGCCAGCGCCGAGGAAGACGAACTTCGCGTTGATGGTCAGCGGCTCTTCCTTGTTGATGCGGTTGATAGCGTCAACGGTCCAGGAGCCGTTGGATTCGCGGTTCAGGTTGGTGACCTGGTAGCCGTAGCGAACCTCAACACCCTTGGTCTGCAGGTAGTCAATCATCTGCTGGGTGAGGGCGCCGAAGTCAACGTCGGTACCTTCGGGGGACCAGGTCGCTGCGATCGGGTCGTTACCCTTGCGGCCGTTGACGGTCAGCGGTGCCCACTCGCCAATCTTCTCGCGCTCGGTGGAGAATTCCATGCGCTCGAAGAGCTTCTCCTTGCGGAAGGAATCGTAGCGTGCAGCCAGGTACTTGGAGTGGTCCTCACCGAAGACCAGGGACATGTGGGGGACCGGGTTGATGAAGTCTGCGTTGCCCAGGATCTTCTCTTCAACCAGGGATGCCCAGAACTGGCGGGAAACCTGGAACTGCTCGTTAATGTTCAGCGCCTTAGCTGCCGAGACGGTGCCGTCGGGGCCAGCGGGTGCGTAGTTGAGCTCGCACAGTGCCGAGTGGCCGGTACCTGCGTTGTTCCAGGGGTTGGAGGATTCCTGAGCGGCCTTGTCGAGGCGTTCGAGCAGGACGATGTTCCAGCTCGGTTCGAGTTCCTTGAGGAACACGCCGAGGGTGGCGCTCATGATGCCGCCGCCGACCAGGACGACGTCGGTTCGTTCAGTACGTGCTACCACTGAATTCTCCCTTAGGGGTGCGGGTGCCCGGCCTGGGCACAGTGAATGTGGGGTACATCATCTAGCCTACCCCTTTTAGTGGGGTTGGCATAGTCAGAATCCACAAAACGAGAGAGAGTGTTGCAGTTCATATCAATAAATCTCTTAGGGTCGAAAAGACC
>CAUUAD010000029.1:0-15109 GCA_963542785.1 Rothia mucilaginosa | reverse complement strand
CACGGTGCGCCGGGCGCATACCCGGGTACCTGCCGTGAGCTGACGGAGGCGCAGCGCAAGGAACGCCGCACCCAGCGTCCTCCGGCTCTGCGTCTGCGTGCCGAGTGCACGAGCTACACGGTGCAGGATGATTTTTATGGTGCCTACACGGGGCTAGTGGATGATTTTGTGCTGGTGCGTAATGACGGCACCTACGCCTATAACCTGACTTCCGTGGTGGATGATGCTTTTGTGGGGGTTGAGCAGATTGTGCGCGGTGATGATTTGCTCCCTTCGGCGCCTCGCCAGTCGTATTTGGCTCAGCTTTTGGGTTTGGCGCAGCCGCGTTACGCTCACGTACCGCTGGCACTCAACGAGGAGGGTAAGCGCCTGGCGAAGCGTGATGGTGCGGTAACCCTGCCGCAGCTGCGTGAGGCCGGCATTGCAATCCCGACAATTTTGGGATGGATTGCCGCTTCTATTCCGGTGTATAACGCTGATGGTTCTGCTCATTTGGCGGATGTTCCGGTGCCCAATGCGGCGGCGATTTTGGAGCGTTTTGACCCAGCTCGTATGGCTACTGAACCGTGGGTCGTGAGGGATCTCTAAGCCTCTATGAAATTGTCGTGTAACAGTTCAACACTCCGAAAGGCTTTTAAATTTTTCGTTTAATTCGTTTTATATGAATACGAGTCTGAACGTTTGCGTTGCTTTTATACTACTTCTCTTGCACCGAAGTGCCCGAAACCCTGAATTCTAGGGATTTTTCGGGCACTTTTTCGCACACGCTCCCACATTGCCCCACGTGTACGACCACGGAATTTACACAGTGTATGCATATTTATGTCAAGACTGTAAGCTCTTCGCGTCAAATAGACTTTATTTTCAGCCCCTCAAAGCCTAGACTGTATCCTATGCCACTCATAAAGTTATGGGGTAGCGCATAAATACACACAGGCACGCACTATCACCAGGAGAGAAGGAACATTATGGCCGCGAGTACATACCAGGTCATCGCGCTGGCGATTTATTTTGTTGCCATGATCGCAATCGGCCTATGGGCAAATAGCAAGAACAACAGCCTCGACGACTACGTGCTGGGCGGGCGACAGCTCTCCCCCACCGTAGCCGCCCTCTCAGCGGGCGCCTCCGACATGTCCGGTTGGCTCCTCATGGGTCTGCCCGGCGCCGTCTACCTCAGTGGCCTCTCCCAGGCATGGCTCGCCGTCGGTCTGACCATCGGCGCATGGTGCAACTGGAAGTTCGTGGCACCGCGACTGCGTAGCTACACCGAAGTAGCAGGCGACGCCGTGACCGTCCCCGTCTTCCTGAGCAACCGCCTCCATGACACCAAGCGCGTGCTGCGCATCGTCTCCGGTGTCGTGATTCTGGTGTTCTTCACCTTCTACGTCTCCTCCGGTATGGTGTCTGGCGGCCTGTTCTTCAAGTCCTCCTTCGGTCAGGAATACCACACCGGTATGCTCCTGCTGGCAGGCATCACCGTGTTCTACACCTTCTTCGGTGGCTTCATGGGCGCATCCTACACCGACATGGTTCAGGGTCTGCTCATGCTCGCAGCGCTGATCGCCGTTCCGGTTGTTACCATTATTGACCTCGGCGGCGTGGGCCCCGTGGTTGAGTCCATCAGCCAGGTACGCCCCGACGCACTGAGCATCTTCGCGGGCACCACCTTCGCCGGTATTGTTTCCTCCCTCGCGTGGGGTCTGGGCTACTTCGGCCAGCCGCACATTATCGTGCGATTCATGGCAATGCGCACCCCCGCGGACGCTAAGTCCGGCCGCCGCATCGGCATCAGCTGGATGGTCCTGACCGTGTTCGGCGCACTGAGCGGCGCGTTCATGGGTATCGCATACTTTGCACGCCACCCCGAGGCATCCCTCACCAACCCGGAAACCGCTGAGTCGGTCTTCCTGGACCTCGCCCAGATTCTGTTCCACCCCCTCATTGCGGGCCTGATTCTGGCGGCGGTTCTGGCGGCAATTATGTCCACCCTCTCCTCGCAGCTGATCGTGTGCTCCTCCGCTCTGGTGGAGGACCTCTACGGCATCTTCTCCTCGAAGAAGCTCAGCGCATCCAAGTCCCTGTGGCTCGGCCGTGCAGGCGTGGCAATCGTGGCACTGGTCGCTGGTGCCCTGGCGTGGAACCCCAACAGCTCCATTCTGCAGCTGGTCGCATTCGCTTGGGCTGGCTTCGGTTCGGCATTCGGCCCGACCGTTCTGCTCTCCCTCTACTGGCGTAAGCTGACCACCCAGGGTGCACTCGCCTCCATGATTACCGGTGCCGTTGTGGCATTCGCATGGGGCCAGAGCCCGATGAAGTCCGTGCTCTACGAAATGGTTCCCGGCTTCGCGTCGGCATTGCTGGTCGCAATCATCGTCTCCCTGGTCACCTATAAGAAGAACCAGGTCATTGACGAAGAGTTCGACCGCGCAGTAGAGCTCGCAAAGGTCAAGTAGCCTACAAATAACCGAGGCAGGGTAAGGTTCCTTACCCAACTTTTAAGGCCCGGGCCGCACACACGCGGTCCGGGCCTTCTTATATGCGGCAACCCATGCCACAACCTCAGACAATGCCCGGGCAACGTAGAATAGGGTCTATGACTGCACAACTTCCCGAAAAGGTCTCGGACATCTTCAACCCCGCCGACTGGCGCGTCGTCGAAGGCTTCGAAGACTTCACCGACATCACCTACCACCGCCAGGTTGAGCGCGACGAAAACGGCGAAATCCTACGCGATCTGCCCACCGTGCGCATCGCATTCGACCGCCCCGAGGTCCGCAACGCATTCCGCCCGCACACCGTGGACGAACTCTACCGCGCCCTCGACCACGCCCGCATGACCTCCAACGTAGGCACCGTACTGCTCACCGGCAACGGCCCCTCCGCCAAGGACGGCGGCTGGGCATTCTGCTCCGGCGGCGACCAGCGCATCCGCGGCCGCGACGGCTACCACTACGCCAGCGGCGACACCGCAGAAAGCATCGACCCGGCACGCGCAGGCCGACTGCACATCCTGGAAGTGCAGCGCCTCATCCGCACCATGCCCAAGGTCGTTATCGCCCTCGTCTCCGGCTGGGCTGCAGGCGGCGGCCACTCCCTGCACGTAGTTGCTGACCTGACCATTGCTTCCGAAGAGTACGGCAAGTTCAAGCAGACCGACGCAACCGTCGGCTCCTTCGACGCAGGCTACGGTTCGGCGCTGCTCGCACGCCAGGTGGGTCAGAAGTTCGCCCGCGAAATCTTCTTCCTCGCCAAGGAATACGACGCACAGCGCATGTACGAAATGGGCGCAGTCAACGACGTAGTCCCCCACGCAGAGCTCGAAAACAAGGGCCTGGAATACGCGGCGCACATTGCCCGTCAGTCCCCGCAGGCAATCCGCATGCTCAAGTACGCCTTCAACCTGCCCGACGACGGCATGCTCGGTCAGCAGGTCTTCGCCGGTGAGGCAACCCGCATGGCATACATGACCGACGAGGCTGTGGAGGGTCGCGACGCGTTCTTGCAGAAGCGTGACCCGGACTGGTCCAACTACCCCTACTACTTCTAAGCAGTACTTCTAATAGACAGCCCCTTACAGAAGTAGTTTCAGATGCATAGGCTCGGAGCCGGATTCAACCCTGATACCCTCAGCTAAGAATCCGGCTCCAGCGCATTTGACACCATCCCGGTATATGACAGGCCCCGGCTTATAACAGCACGCAGCCGCTACAAACAGCCGCTAAGGATTTAGCCATGATGAACACCCCCGTACCCGGGCTCGTGCCCTCCCCCGCCCCGCAGGAGGCTGCCCTGCACCCGCAGGCGGTACAGGTGCGCGCCGATCAGCCCGCCGACCCTTACGCCATGGTGGGTGCCTTTGAGCAGCTGCTGGGTGAGTTCGTAGCGGGCGCGGAACACGCAGGGTCAGATAGCTCCATTGCCCTGGTGGTGGGAACCTCCGGATCCACCGGAACCCCCAAACGCACCGCGCTGACCGCACGAGCTCTTGCAGCCAGTTCGGCAGCCACCGAGAACTTCTTCAACGCAACCGGGGAGGCCGCCTCACAGTGGCTCCTGGCTCTTCCCGCGCACTATATTGCCGGCGCGCAGGTGCTCGCCCGCTCCGTACTCGCCGGTACCGCCCCGGTCGTTGCCCGCTCCGTCATTGAGCCCGTGCACTTTAGCCCCGAGGTTTTCCTGCAGGCGGTTGAGCGCATGAGCTCGGTACGCCGGTTTATCTCCCTGGTGCCCACCCAGCTACATAAGCTCCTTGAAAGCGCGGACACCAACCCGTCCCTGGGCCCTGAGATTCACGAGGCGCTCGGCTCCTTCACCGGAATCCTACTCGGAGGCGCCCCCGCCAGCGCCGACCTGCTCGCCGCCTCCGCCGCACTGGGGCTGAACACGGTAACCACCTACGGTAGTGCCGAAACCGCCGGCGGATGCGTCTACTCCGGCTCCGTTCTACCCGGCGTGCGGGTCGAGCTCGTGCCCGAAGAAGGTATGCCCGCCGTGCCGGATACCGGTGGGAAGCCGGCACAGGTAGGCCGTATTTGGATCAGCGGCGCGCACCTGGCCAGCGGCTACATTGGCGATGCCACCCGCACCGCCGAGCACTTCTTCACCGCCGCGGACGGCACCCGCTGGTACCGCACCGACGACTACGGCCTGCTCAGCCCCGCACATAACCTGGGCAGCGCTGCGCACGGCAACGAGCCGCGTCTGCAGGTACTCGGCCGTAGCGACGACGTGCTCATCAGCGGAGGCGTAAAAATCTCCGCCCGCGCCGTGGCGACCGTCCTCGAAGAGCACCCCGCCGTACGCGAAGCCTGCGTAGTCGGCCTACCCGATGCCCGCTGGGGTACTGCCATTGCCGCCGCGGTCACGCTGGTACCTTCTGCCGATGCCGCGGCTGAACCTACCGAGAATAGCCTCGCCCTCAACGAAGAACTCTGCGCCCTACTACGTGCCCGCTGCGCCGAAAAGCTCGGTGCCCCCGCCGCACCCAAGCAGCTGAGCATCCTGCCGGATTTCCCGCTCACCAGCACCGGCAAGCCGGACCGCGCAGAAATATACAGTATCCTGGACAGAGACTATCGTCAGGGCTAAAGCAGGCTCATCCGCGGGTTTTCACCCCGTACACGTAGCCGCCCGTACGCCCTGGCCTTCACGCACAAAACCCATGCATCATACGCACTTAGACCCGGAAGGAACCCCCGTGGCAACTGCCGCCCAATGGATTGAAGGCGCTCGCCTGCGCACCCTGCCGCTCGCCGTCGCCCCCATTATTGCCGGCTCAGCTGCCGCCTACGAGATCAACGAATTCAAGCCGCTCTACGCGTTCTTGGCGTTCCTCGTCGCGTTCTTCCTGCAGGTCGGCGTGAACTACGCCAACGACTACTCTGACGGCATCAAGGGCACCGACGAAGACCGCGTGGGTCCGCTACGCCTCGTCGGTTCCGGCGTGGCAAGCCCCCGCTCCGTCAAGTACGCCGCCTTCACCTGCTTTGGTCTAGCGATGCTTGCGGGTCTTGTTCTGGTGGCTCTGGCCAACCAGTGGTGGTTCCTGGCGATTGGCGCCTCCAGCGTCTTCGCGGCGTGGGGCTACACCGGCGGCAAGCACCCCTACGGCTACATGGGCCTGGGTGACGTATTCGTCTTCGTCTACTTCGGTCTGGTCGCAACCCTGGGCACCCTCTACACGCAGGCACACACCCTGACCCTGCTCGGCTGGGTTGGTGCTATCGGCATTGGTCTGATTTCCTGCGCGCTGCTCATGGCGAATAACGTGCGTGACATTCCCACCGACATTGAGGCGGGCAAGCTGACCCTCGCGGTCCGCCTGGGCGAACGCTGGTCGCGCATCACCTACATTGTGGAGATGGCGCTGGCGCTGGGTCTGGGCGTACTCCTGCTCGATGAGAACCCCTGGTTCCTACTGATCTTCTTGCTGGTCGGCCCGACCATCCACTCCTGCGTGACCGTATGGACGCGCGGCGGCCGCGAGCTGATCCCGGTCCTCAAGCAGGCGGGTATTGTGGCGCTCGTGTACTCCGTGATTCTTGCCCTCGCCGTGTGGCTGGGTTCGCTGGATATTATTAGCCACGAGGTTCAGGTGTTCACCGGCTACTAAGCCGACGTACACATCTGCCCCGGATTGCCGCGCCGTTAAGCCGTTGGCGGGCACCCGGTTCATAGTTCCGCGATAACGCGGCGGTATGTCATAGTAGTGCTTATGATTCGAGCCATGCTGATTATTGGCGGCGCCGCCCTCATCGTGGGGCTGACCCTCTACACCCTCTTGGACGCCGTCCGCACCCCCGCACACGAGGCGCGAACCCTGCCCAAGTGGCTGTGGGTTCTCGTCACCCTGCTCTTCCCCGTGGTGGGCCCGCTCCTGTGGCTTATCCTGGGCCGCCCCAAGGCACAGCCCGCAGCAGGCGCTCCTCGCCCGGGCTTCGGTCAGCGACGCCGCACCCCCGCGCCCTCGGTCTCATCCCCCGACGACGATGAAGAGTACCTGCGCTGGCTCAAAGCAAAAGCAGAACGCGAACGCCGCAGCCGCGAAGCAGAATCGAACAACACGCAGGAATCTGATCATAAGGATTCCGAGCCTAAGGACCCCGAAGACGGCACCCCGAATCAGGGCAACGGGCAGAACTAGCCAGGGTAGCTAGGCTCCCGCCTCTAAGGTTTACAGCAAGAGGCTGTGGGCACATCCAATGCGGATGGGCTCACAGCCTCTTACTATGCTCAAAAACAGCCTCAGAGATTAGCTACCGGGCAGCTGAATCACGCCACCGTACAGCGGCGCAGCAGGCTCCGAATAGCCCACAAAACGCGGCATCTCATGCTCAAAATCAGTGGTGCTAAACGCCAGAGTCGTAATCGACGCCAGGTTGCATTCACGGGCACGCGGGTCATGCTGCAGCATGCGGCCCTCAACACCCAGGCGAGTAATCCAAATCGGCAGCTGATGCGACACAACAATCGCCTCCGCACCCTCGCCGCCGCGCTCGTAGGCGGTACGCGCCGCATCCTGAACAGCCGCAGCCATACGGCGCACCTGATCCAGGTACGACTCACCCCAGGAGGGGCGCGCAGGGTTGTACAGCTTCGCCCAGTGACGCGGGTTCCTCAGTAGCTCCTGCGCGTTCACGTGCAGACCCTCAAAGTAGTTATCCGCCTCAATGACGCGCTCATCCGGCTGCGCGGTCAGGCCCAGCAGCTCCTCAACCGGGGCGGCAGACTCACGGGTGCGCTGCAGCGGCGAGCAGACCAGGTGCACGAAACGGGAGCCGCGCTCAGCACGAGCGGCGAACTCCTCAGCGCTCAGGCGCACCATCTGCTGGCCCTTATCGGACAGGCGGTAACCGGGCAGACGGCCGTACACGATACGCTCGGGGTTGTGCACCTCGCCGTGACGCATGAGGTGAACTTTAATGGTGGAAGTTTCAGTCATAATCCCAGTCTCTCAGATAGCGCGCCCCACCCCAAACAGGTGACCCGCACATACGCTCTACAAATACAAAACCCGGCATAAAACCCAGCCCGCAAAACTGCAGGAACGCAAAAACCCCGCCTCTCCATACGGAAGGCGGGGCAAAAGAAGTCTATTTACTTCTTGTTGCGACGCTGGTGGCGGGTCTTACGAAGCAGCTTGCGGTGCTTCTTCTTGGACATACGCTTGCGGCGCTTCTTGATAACGGAACCCATAGGATTTCCTCACTTTACTCGTACCCGGCCGAGCCATTCGACTCGGTAGCTACCCGGGGATATTTATACCGGTATAACCGATCCAAAACGCATTTTAGGCACAGAAATACCCTTGCGTTTTAGAGCGCTACCTACCTAGAGTACTAGGTTTACCCCCATTTTCACCATTCGAGAGCGGCTTTTCAGGAGTTTTTCCCTGAATTTCCGCTTTTCCTGCGGGGATATCGAGGATATCTCCGGGTCAAAATGGGGATTCGGCAGCCCTAACGGCGCTTCTTCTTCGACTTCTTCGAGCCCTTAGCGCGGCCATGAGACAACACCGAACCAGAGGAGGCTACAGCACCCTCAGAAGTGCTCTCCTCAGTCTGGAAGTCGGTCTCTACCGATTCCGCAGCCGATTCCTGCGCGAAATCAGAAGCCTCAGCGGGTTCTTCAACCGGCTCTTCTACAGAAACCTCCTCAGCAGAGCTTTCCGCTGCGGATTCTTCCTCCGCTGCCGCGTGCAACGCCTTCAAACGCTCAGCGCGCTCAGCCTCGGCACGAGCTAGCGCCTCCGCATCCACAGCGAGCTTCTCAGGCTTCGCCTCGGCATTAGCCTCGGGTTGAGCCTTCTCAGTGCTCTCCTCAACCTCAGGCTCGTACACATCCACACCGAAGAAACGCTTCATCTTGGAGAAGATGCCGCGGCGCTCCTGCACCGGCTCATCATGCGGAAGCTTCTCATAGGTGTCGTGGATGGTCGCTGCCGCCTCAAGACGGGTAGGCTCAGCAGGCTGAACGGCGGGCGCCTCCTGGCGTGCCGGAGCACGCAGAACATTCTCCGACTCAGTCTCCGCAGGAGCCGCGGCAGTCACAACAGCCGCAGGACGCGCGGTACGGGCAGGCGCAGTCAGCACCTTGCTACGATCCACCGGCTTAATGATGGTCGCACGCACCGGAGAAACAATCTGACCACTACGACGACGCGGCGCCGCCGTAGAAGCACGCAGAACCTTCGCGGGCCCCTCAGCCTCTTCCTGCGCGTAAGCGTCAGGGACGCTCGGCAGCTGACCGCTGGGAGTCTGCGAATTGAGGGTCTGGGCGCCAGATACCGGAGCCGCAGAAGCAACCGGAGCAGACGGGCTGAAGCCGCGCGGGGTACCGAAGCTCAGCGGCACATCCGGGCTCATCGAATGAGCGGCAGGCTGTGCGGGAGCTACAGCAGGTACGGGCTGAGAAGCTGCGGGAACAGGCTGTTCTGCCCTGTCAGAAGCAGAAATATCCGCACCAGTTGTAGTATCAGCAGAGGTATCAGTCGGCCCGAAGGAAATCTCAGACCCCGCCTCATCACCGTGGGCAACCTCGGGTTCAGACTGCGCAGACACCGCAGCAGAAACCGGAGCAGACACCGGAGTCGGTTCAGCCGGTGCCGCAACAGGCGCATCCGCGGCGGGCAGTGCCACCGCATCGGCGAAGGACGCATCGTCCTGCATCAAATCATCAAAGTCATCGGCGGCAAACTCATCCACATCAACCGGCGCAAACTCAGAAGCAATCGGCTCACCCGGCAGACCGTTCGCAGAGGTCGCTTCCTGCTCCAGGTCAATACCGGCATCGGAATACATGCCGCGCAGCTGACCAATCACCATGGAACGAGCCGTCGCAGCGTCGCCAGCCTTCAAAGCCTCCGCAATAGCGCGACTCTCAGCGCGCAGACGCTCCACAGCGCTACTCCACAGCGGCATACGACCCACCAGCGACAGCATCGACTCAAAGCTCGGCTGACGCACCGACGCGAGCAGGCCCACCAGCAGCTCATTACCCGCACAACGCATCACCTGGTGGTGGAAAGTCAGCAGAAGCTCCAGGAAATCACGAATCGACAGGTCGAAATCTTCCATCTGCGCCAGAACCTCGTCCATCTCCGCGAAGGAGGTAGTCTTCGGGTCAATACGCGCAATCGCCCAGCTTTCCAGCAGAATACGGGTCTGCACCAGGTCACGAGTCGGGTAACGCGAGCTGGACATGTGCAGGCGCAGAGCGGCACTCGCAGCCGCGGCAGGCTCATCGCTCAGGTGCACCAGGATCTCCTTGCCGCGGCCGTTGTACAGCTGCACCAGGTCCATATCTTCCAGGGTGCGCAGAGCCTCGCGGGTGCGGGAACGACCCACACCAATAGCGCGCGCAATTTCGCTATCGTTGGGCAGGTCCTGACCCAGCTGAATATTGCCCTCGAACAATTCGTTCTCAAGCCAGCGCAGAATTTTACGATGAATAGCCACGTGAATGCGTCTTTCGGTCAAAAAGTGAGTGAGAGTGTGTGTGCTTTACAGAGAGTTAATGCCGGATGTGATCGGCAGGGCAGATCCTAGCCGCCCGTCTTAGCGGCGGCGGCCACGCAGGAAGCCGAAGAGGCCACCGCGGTGGTTGTCCTTCGCCTCAGCACTGTTCGTCTCAGCGTTGGGGCGGTACACAGAATCGTAAGCAGGCATGATCTGATACTCAGGCTCCTCAGGGGTCTCCTCAGAGGAAGTCTCAGACGTACCTTCTGCCTTGTCAGATTCTTCTGCAGCGGCCTTCTCGGTGGCAGATTCTTCAACTGCAGGCTTCTCAGCAACTACGGTTTCTTCAACCGGGGGCTTCTCCTCAGCCTTTTCTGCAAGCTGTTCGTTGACAGTCTTCTCAGCCACCGCGGGCTCCTCGGCAGCAGGAGCTTCGGAGGTCACTGCGATAGGCTGAATCGAACCGCCCACAACCGCAGCGGGGTCGATGCCATAAGACACCACAGCCGCAGGCTGCGCGATTACCACCGGCTTCTCCGCTACAACAGGCTTAGCCTCAGTGGTCTTGGTGGTCTCAGCGGGCTTCACCTCAGCAGGTACCGCAGGGGTAGCGGGGGTTGCAGATGCCGCGGGGGTCACCCCAGCGTCGTAACCGTAGGATGCGGGAGTGAAGGGGCGCATCGGGGTGCTATCCACCGCCTCTTCCTGCGAGGTGGACTCAGCAGCTCCTGCCTTCTCAGCGACAGGTTCGGAAGCGGTACTATCAGCAGCCTGCTCCGCCGGGCGCGAGTAAATGCGCACGCTGGGGGTCAGGTGCTGTGCGCGGGCGCGCTGAATGCGGGCCTGCTCGATTTCTTCGGGGGTGGGTGCCTCAACGACGAAAGTCTCAGAGTCGGTCGCCTCAGCCTTCTCCGCGGTTGCGGCGGGCGCAAGCTTCTGAGCGGGTTCTTCAACTTCGGGCTTCGGAGCGCTCTTTTCAGAGGTCTTCTCGGCCGGCTTCTCGGCTGCGTGCTCAGCCGTCGCCTTATCGGAGGCAGATGCAGTCACGCCACCGGGCAGTGCCACGGGTACGTGCGCCTCATTGGACTGGCGTGCAATCTGAACGGTCTCGTTAATCCACTCGGTCACGGTGGCGAATACATCCGGGTTCAGGGAGTAGAGGCGACGCTGCCCCTCCACGGTCACGGAGACCACATCTGCATCGCGAAGGACTTTCAGGTGCTTCGAAATGGTCGGCTGGCTCATGCCCAGCTTTTCAACCACTGCACCCACCGTGTGGGTTTGCTCAGCGAGAATACGCACAATTCGGCGGCGAGTCGGATCCGCGATGACAGAAAAAACATCAGAATGCATATAGCGATTATGACATATAAAGTGGCGCCTCAAGCTTAGAATGAGGCTGATACAGAAATTACCTTCAAAAATTCTGAAAGACCCTTGAACACTAGCCCGACATGGAGCCCTGAAAGGGAGAAAAGCATGAAGTGCCTATCACATCTAATGTTGATTTCCTGTATCTCATCCTAGGCATATGCGAACCAACCAACCCCTCAATACATATATAGCTAATGCAGAATATATAGTTTTCGTGGTTCCACCCACAAAACCAGCTACACGCCTTCTCCAAGCTCACATATTTACCCCCAAACCAGCAGAGCCTCAGCCCTCTCAGCAGGCACCCGGCGCGATACACTAGAAGGCGTTAAACATAGGCTCAAACCGCCACACAAACCACCAATCCCTGGGCAACCAGCCACACCCCAACATCCAGACACACCATGAAGGAGGCGCATGGGACGCATCATCCGCCGCACCCGGCGCCGACATCACCACCCCCACGGGCAGCTCAACCGCCGCTGGGACAGCCTCAGCGGTATCACCTCCACGCCCGACAAGCAAGCGCACCGCACCCGACACGACCGCCTCGAAGCTGAAAACCTCAGCATCCTCACCAGCGTGCCAGGTATCAAGCTTGATCGCATCCCGGCCCTACGTGACCATGCACCTGAAAGCCCCGAGGCAGCGCATAAGCGCGCACCCCTAGCGTTCAACGTACAGACCCTTGAACGCTTCCGTGATTTTATTGATGTGACCGTCCTGGCATCTCCGTCACGTACCGCTATTACAGCGTTCTTCCTCGTCATCATCTTTTTCACGCTCACTCTGCTACTGCCCATCTCCTCTAACAATGGGCAACCCGCGCCCTTCCACCACGCATTCTTCACCGCCACCAGTGCAGTGACCGTTACCGGTCTAACTACTGTCTCAACCGCCGACCAGTGGTCAACTTTTGGCCAGGCCATGATTCTTGTGGCTTGTCAGGTGGGCGGTCTGGGTACTCTAACAATTACTTCACTGTTGGCGCTGGCTATCGGCCGCAAAATGGGTCTGCGCACCAAACTCATCGCGCAGGAAGACCTGAATATTAGCCGACTCGGCGAAGTCGGTGGCATCGTCAAAAGTGTTTCCTATGCTTCCTTCTCCATCGAAGCAATCATCGCAATCGTACTGATTCCCCGCTTCCTGACGCTGGGTGAAGACCCTTTCCAAGCCATCTGGCACAGCATCTTCTACGCTATTTCGGCTTTCAACAATGCCGGTTTCACCCCGCACTCGGACGGCATCGTGCCCTACGGCCACGACCTGTTCATCCTCGGTCCCATCTGCGCCGCCGTATTCCTGGGTTCACTCGGGTTCCCCGTATTCATTGCGATTCAGCGCAACCCCTTCCACCCCTCACGCTGGCGGCTGACCGCAAAACTGACCATGGTCACCACCCTCTTCTTCTTCCTTTTTGGCACAGTCTTTTGGGCGCTCTTTGAGTGGAATAATCCCGCCACCATTGGCAATTATTCGTCCGGAGATAAGATTCTCAACGCCGTTTTTGCTTCCATCATGATGCGTTCTGGAGGCTTCAATCTTGTCGATATGAACAGCATTACCCCTGTCTCCACGCTCCTGACAGATATGCTCATGTTCATTGGTGGCGGCTCAGGCTCCACCGCGGGCGGCGTGAAGGTCACCACCATCGCCGTGATTGCTCTGTCCATCCTTGCCGAAGCACGAGGTGACCAGAAGGTCGTCGCGTTCAACCGCACCATCCCTGAGTCGTCCCTGCGCATTGCTATCTCGGTGCTTGTTATGAGCGCTACCATGGTGTGTATCGGCGCAGCGACCCTGGTCATGATTAGCGGCGCAGACCTCAAGGAAGTCATGTTCGAGGTCATCTCCGCCTTCGGCACCTGCGGCCTGTCCAGCGGGCTCTCCTCAAGCCTGCCACCTGCGGGCGTGTACGTGCTCAGCGCGCTCATGCTCATTGGCCGTATCGGCACGACCACCGCCGCAACCGGCCTGGCGATGCGTTCACGCCGCCGCCTCTACAAGTTCCCCGAAGAAAGGCCCACCATTGGCTAGTGCACATAACGCTCCCGTCCTCGTCATCGGTTTGGGACGCTTCGGTTCAGCGGTGGCTGCCCAGTTGCGCCTGCAGAATAAAGAAGTTCTCGCTATTGAGAAAGACCCTGAGCTGGTGCAGAAATGGTCTGGCGTGCTGACCCACGTGGTCTCCGCCGATGCGACTGATATCGACACCCTGCATCAGTTGGGCGCGGATGATTTCGGTTCCGCCGTGGTGGGTGTGGGCACCTCCATGGAGGCGTCCGTGCTGATTACCGCGAACCTCGTAGACATTGGCGTGGAGCGTATCTGGGCGAAGGCTATCACCCCCGCACACGGCAAGATTCTGGAGCGTATTGGCGCGCACCACGTGGTCTACCCGGAGGCGGACGCCGGCCGCCGCGCCGCGCACCTCGTCTCGGGTCGATTGCTGGACTACATTGAATTTGATGACGACTTCGCGATTGCGAAGATGCGCCCGCCGAAGGAAACCCACGGATTCACCCTCGCCGAGTCGGATATCCGCTCCAAGTACGGCGTGTCCGTGGTCGGTATTAAGTCCCCCGGTGAGGACTTCACCTACGCGGACGCGACCACCCGCATTCATTCGCGCGACATTCTGATTGTGTCCGGTCAGGTGGACCTGATTGAGCGTTTCGCGGCGCGGCCCTAAGCGCATTTTTCCTCGTTGCGGGGGTTATCTCTCTCCCCCCAGCTCTGCTGGTTTTGAGGAGCCCGCGTTTGAGCAACCCACGTTTGAGCAGCCCGCGATTAGACATAGAAAAACAGCCTCTTCCCGTTCTGTCGGGAGGAGGCTGTTTTTCTGTAGTTTCACCTAGTCAGAGGGATGCTACCAGACGGTATTAGTTCCCGCCGATTAGTCCTCGTCAGCGGTGTACAGCTGGCTCATTTCCGCCGAACGTGCCGCGCAGGCGCGCATCGCTTCCTCGGTCAGCTGGAAGAGGCCACCGTCCACGAAGGTGTTCAGCGCACGCTCGGTGGTGCCGTTCGGGCTGGTCACGGCGCGGCGCAGGGCGGGCGCATCCGGGTTGGTGTCGAGCAGGTAGCCCGCGCCGGCAACGGTTGCGCTGGCGAGCTTGAGGGCGGTGTCTGCGTCCAGGCCGAGCTTCTCGCCGGCGGTTGCCATCGCCTCCGCGAGCAGGAACGCGTATGCCGGGCCCGAGCCGGAGACGGCGGTGACCGCATCCATCTGGTCTTCGCGAACCTCAACGACCGTGCCGACGGTGCCCAGGACCTCTTCGACGAGCTTCTTCTGTTCGTCCTTCACGCTGTCGGTGGTGGAGATGGCGAGCACGCCCTTGCCCACGGAGGAGGGGGTGTTCGGCATGCAGCGGACAATGGGCTGACCTGCGGGAAGGCAAGCGGCGAGGGTTTCGAGGGTCACGCCGGCAGCAACGGACACCACGACGGCGTTCGGTGCAAGGGCGAGTGCAATGTCGCGGGCAAGCTCGACGATGCCGTAGGGCTTCACGCCGAGCAGCACGACGTCTGCGTGGGCGGTTGCCTTGTGGTTACCGTCAGCTTCGCCGCCGGTGGTGATGATTTCTACCTTGTCACCGAGGCGCTGGGCGAGGGCGGCGCGGGATTCTTCGCTGCGCACGGTGGCGCGGATGTGGGCGGGGTCGTGGCCTGCGGCGAGCAGGCCTGCGGCGATGGAGCCGTTCATGGAGCCGGTGCCGAGAAAAGCAATAGTTGCGGTCATCGTTGATCCTTCCGAGTGGGGTGCCTGCGCC
>CAUUAD010000028.1:0-15198 GCA_963542785.1 Rothia mucilaginosa | reverse complement strand
ACCGAACCGAGCAGAAGCGCACGCGTGTGGAACGCACGCATGTCATCGCCGCGGCGCAGAGCCTGATCGCGCAGCTCCAGCCATAGGCGCTCGCCAATCTTGTAGCTCGGCGCCTGACCCGGCCAACCCAGGTAACGCAGGAACTCGAAACGCAGGTGACCCTCGGACTCGTCCAGGTTCAGCTTCAAGAACTCGTAACCCAGCTCAGAAGTCCAGATGGTGCCCGGCTCAACACCCAGCTGCTCAGCCCACTCATCGGGAACCGGCATCTCGCAGTGAACACCAATATCGAAGACCACGCGGGCGGCGCGCATACGCTGAGCGTTCAGCATGCCCATGCGGTCACCCGGATCCTTCAGGTAGCCCAGTTCCTCCATGAGGCGCTCGGCGTACAGCGCCCAGCCCTCACCGTGACCGGAAACCCACAGCATGTTTGTACGCCAGGAGTTCATGGTGCCCTGCAGAGCCGTGGCGATAGCAATCTGCAGGTGGTGGCCCGGAACGCCCTCGTGGTACACGGTGGAGGTTTCACGCCAGGTAGTGAACGTGTCCTCACCCTCGGGAACCGACCACCACATGCGGCCCGGACGCGAGAAATCGGGGGAGGGGCCGGTGTAGTAAATACCGCCCTCGTTCGTGGGCGCAATGCAACACTCAATGCGGCGCATGGGGCCGCCAATTTCAAAGTGAGTGTCCGCCAGGTTCTCTACCGCGGCGTCGGCGAGCTTCTGCATCCACGCCTTCAGCTCATCGGTGCCGTGCAGCTGACGTGCCGGGTCCTCATCGAGCAGCTGCTTCGCACGCTCAATGCTTGCGCCCGGCTCAATCTCTTCGGCGACCTCTCGCTGACGAGCAATAATGCTCTCCAGCTCCTTCACGCCCCAGGCGTAGGTTTCGTCCAGGTCAATGGTGGTACCCAGGAACGAACGGGAGTGCAGGCTGTACGCCTTACGGCCCACAGCGTCGCGGGAGGGAGCGACCGGCTGCAGCTTCTCCACCAGGTAGCTGTTGAGGCGGCGGTAGCCTTCCTTCGCAGCCTCGGCACCGGCGGCAGCCTCATCCTTCAGAGCGGGGACAGCCTCGGCGACCTCAGCCGCCAAATCATCAAAGAAACCACCGGGAGCGTAGTACGCGGCGGTCTGCTCAATGACAATATCCACCTGGCGGCGCGGGGCGACCTTGCCTTCTTCACGAGCCGCTTCAAGGGTCTGGATGTAGCCTTCCAGCGCCTCGGTCACGCGGTGCATACGACCAATAATGTGCTCCCAGTCCTGCTGGGTGTTGCGCTTCATCAGGTCGAAAACCGAGCGCACTTCCTGCGGGACGGAGGCAATATTGTTCATCTGCCAGCCACCAAAGCCAGCCTTGTACTGCTTGCGGTACAGGCTCAGGCGCTCCTGCAGAGCATCCAGGGTGACCAGGTCAACGTCATCAATAGGCAGGACGTTATCGACCTTCTTCAAGGTCTTCTTCGCAAGGCGCGCAAAAGCCTTCTCGCCGGCGGGCGAGTAGTCGGGGTACAGGGTCTCTACGCCTTTGCGACCAAGCTCGGTTGCATGGACGGGGTTCAGGTCGAGGACCTTTTCAAAATATTCGTTAGCAATCTGATCGACGTCGGTCAGCGAGCGCTTCAATCGGTAGATGCTGGGAAGTTCCTGGTAAGTGCTCATGTTCATATCCTAACTCAGGGGTGTGCCTTCAACCACGATTTTCGGTGATTTAGCTCGCTTAAACCGGCAATATTACGGGCTGAGCGGCACCGAACGCGAGGAAAACAGCTCACCTGTGGACAACTCACCGGGGCGCAGGCGCGAAAATGCCCCGGCTTTCTCCCACCTGAACGTGCAGGAAAGAGAAGACCGGGGCGTGCCCAAGATAGGCTAAAAGCTACTAGCCGGTGACTTGGCCGGTGACTTAGCCGGCGAAGTATTCGCCGTTCAGCTCCAGCAGACCGTTCGCGCCCTCGACCACGCCGAGGCGGTGCGCAATGAGGCGGTCCTGCAGCTCATCGCCGGATACCAAGTCCACCAGAATATTCGGGTACTTGGTCGAGCAGCGGATGAACTCGTCGTACGCCTCATCGCTGAACGGTGCGTTCGTGATGAAGGTGCCGAGCTGACCACCGCGGGCGTGAATCGCCAGGAAGAACGCGGTAATATCCTGCGGCTGAACGCCGGCGGACAGTACGCCGTTAGATGCCGGACGCAGAGTACGAACGTAGAACGCTCGCTCTTTTTCGCCGGTGGCGGGGGTAGCCACGCCGTCTACGCCCTGAGCCTGAAGAGCCTCCACGGTGTAACCGCGCATCAGGAACAGATCGAAACCAATGCTACGGAAACGCTTCTCAGACACCTGAGCCAGCGCCGGAGCCAGCGCCTCGCGGCGGAAGACCTGACGGTAACGCTTCAGGGCCTCACGCACCTGAGCGGCAGCCACCTGCAGCGCGGTCGAAGGGTCAGCTGCCGAAACAACCGGAGCCGAAACAACCGGCTGAACGGGAGCCACAACGGGTGCAGAAACAGCGGGCGCAGCCGGCTCAACAACCGGAGCCGCGGAAGCAACCGGCGCAGCCGCCGGAACCTCAGCGGGAGCCTGGGTAGTAGCCGGGTGGGTAGTAGTTGCCACCGGCGAACCAGCCGGACGCGCCAACAGCGCCGGAGAAGCACCCGGCACCGGAGCCAACGGCTCACGACCCTCACGGGCCGCCAGACGAGCCTGACGCTCCGCCGCGCGCGCCTCCTTAGCAGCCTGAAGAGCCTCCTCACGAGCCTGCAGTTCAGCGGCAATATCCTGAGGCAGCTTGTGCTTGAGCGACTGCGGCGGCAGCGGCGCCATGCGGGCGGTTACCGCCTCCGGAGCACCCTCCGGGAAACGCTTGAGTAGTTCCTTACCCGCCTCGCTCAGCTCGTAACGCTCCGGGTTCTTGCGGGAAGTGCGGCCGGTACCCTCACGCAGAGCATTCAGGTAGCGTTCGCCCTTGAGCACGTGCATCGCCACCGAATAGCGGTTACGCAGACGCGGGGTCAGCTTATAGCGGTGCGGAGCAATCTCACCCTGCAGGTACGGGATGTCCAGGGCAATCTTCAGCTCATCGTAGATGTCGTAGTAGGAGATACGCGGGTTCTCCTCCACGAGCTTCAGAATCGGGTACAGCAACTGATGCGGGTACGGCAGAGCGTCCACCGCCGCGGGATCCAGCAGAGCCGAAGCCACCAGCTTCTGAACGCTCGGCTCAACCATCTGCGCCAAAGCCGGTGCAAACGCAGGACCCAGCGAGTAGACGGTCTCACGCTCGGAGAGGTAGTGGTGGGCAATCAGCACATCGTAGAGGTAATCCTGCGCGTCAATCTGCACAAAATAGGGGTTCGAGGACGCCTGCTGAATACGCTCGTCGCGGTCAAAGACCTGCTCCAGGCTCGGAAGGCTCAGCTCCACATCGGCGCCGTGGTCGTTGAGGGTGTCGAGCAGAAGAACGCCCATATGGGTCAGCAGAGCATCGGTTGCGGCAATATCCTCAGCCGTAATGGAGGCACCCTCATCCTTTACCAGCGCCAGCACGGAGCTCAGCTCGCTTGCCGGCACGCCGGTCTCCTCGTAGCGTGCCACCAGCTCCTTCGCCGAAGGCGACAGCGAGTACAGAGTCAGCGGAGAATCCGTGTGCTCGTGAATAGTCTTGGTGCGCAGGTAGCCCTCGCGGGTCAGCAGGCTCAGCGACTGAGCAATCACCGGCTCAATAATGCGCTGCTCCAGGTACGACAGACCGTACCAGCCCTGCACAAAACCGCACTCGCGCAGCACCAGCTCACGAATCTTCACGGGCGCCGCTGCGGGGTAGGACGGGGTAACACTCAGGACGATGGGCAGAAGCTCACGCACCGTAATGTGCGAGAGCAGAACCGGGTAGAACTGCTTCAGGTAGTAGAGGTACACGCCGCTGAGGAGGGGCAGAACCGGCAGGAGCGCCTGCGCCTGCTGTTCCTTCGGGGTACCGAGTAGCTCGCGGCCAGCCTCGCTGAGGGTGTAGTGCAGGTTGCCCGGATGCAACTGGCTGAGGGACACCTCAAGATAGTCAGCATTGACCAGCGCTGCGATCAGCTTATTGAGCGCCTCACGGAAGAGAACATTGTCACCGACCGCAATGAAACGCTGAGTCATATTGAAACCCAGGTCCACACCCACGGGGGTGTACATATCGGGGAAGAAAACCTTCTCGCCACGGTCCTGTGCGCGCTCAAAATGGCGGAGCAGAGAGAAAGCCGCCGCAACGCTGAGAGTGCGTGCTTCCTCGGGTAGGGTCTCCCACGAGGTTTCCTGCTGCAGAGAGTGCAATTCGGAATGATCGATATGGAGCATTGTTTTATTCACAAAAGCCACGCTGGGCTCCTTATCTGGTGTTATTTATCGTGCGGGCATTCTTCATAAAGTGCAGTCATTCGAGAGGGAAAATATTCACACAATATTGGGCGACACCATCTTTATTTTTGGGTCGACACTTTGGTAACCCACTTTGGTAACCCCTTGTGAAGAGAAGTACGTGAAGAGAAGTAGGAACGGCAGATTTCTCAGCCCATTCCGCTCACGTACCGTCTTCTATGACGAACACTTCAGAAAGAACGCTATAAATTATGGTGAAGCGCTGATACCGTCACGGGTATATACACTTCGTGAAATAATGCGAGTATATATAACGCATTACCCTCCCATTGTATCGGCTGGTTCAAGAAATAACCTAGATTTCTAAAACCAGCCGATATATGAAAAATATCCTCAAGAAAAAGTGAAAATACATTAAGTGAAATAACGCAGGAAATGCGCGAAGACCAGAGACATTCAGAGAGAAATACTCACCTCAAAGCACCCCCGGCTACTCCATACCGCGAGCAAAATACTCCTCATCAATGCGATAACCGCACTCGCCCTCACCATCAAGCACACCCACACGATGGCGAATCATCAGCTCCACCAAATGGTGCTGATCAACCAGAGCAATATTGCGTGCGCCCGGCAAACCCTGCAAATACTCAGGTACCGGATGCGCAAAAGCGCCGCAGGTCACCAAAACGCCCTGCAAACCGCCGTGCAGAAGCACCGCACCGGCAAGCTTCTGAATCTCATTGGGGGTGACCTTCATGGTTCCGCAATAATGCTTCACCTGAATATAGATCGGCGCGAAATCCAGGCCATCAGAATAGCGGGCAATAACGTCAACACCCTTATCGTCAGCACCGCCGGTTACCTCGGTATTAAAACCGAGAGCCGTAAAAATATCGGCAACAATCTGCTCAAAATATTCCGGAGTCACCGCGTGAATATGCTGAATTAAATCCTGCGTAAAGTGCTCAGCAAATTCCGCCTGAGCGTGAATCACCGGCGAATCGCTGGCACGCAAAATAATATCCAGCGGAGACTGGCCGGCAGGCCAAGAATTCGCGGGTCCAGCAGAGTTCAGGGCGGGTATAGGGTAACCGGCATCGGTTGCATCATAAGTAGCGGGGTTCAGCTGAGTATAATCAGCGCCCGAGAAATGCGGCAGGGTATTAAGGGCGCCGGTATCAGAAGCACCAAAAATGAGGCGATGCTCCTCCTCGGCATTCTCTAGTAGCGCGTTCGCCTGCTTCTTGAGCTTCTTCACGCTTTTCGCCGTCAAACTCTGAGAGCACAACGCCTGCACCTGCTTCACCACGCGCGGCGGCACCGAACCGTGCAGATGCGGGGTGCAGGTCAGCTCGGCACCCAAAGGAGTGAGCAGGTACTTCCTCTTCTCCCACGGGGTCAGGCGAGGCATCAACTGGGCATAACGAAGTGCCACCAAGATCTTCAGGGTGGTACGTACAGCCACCGCAAAATCGGTGGATTCAAGATCGGGTAGGTTCTTCTTCGACCCCAATGCCTTAGTCTGCTGCCGCAACTGCTCACTAACATAGGCGGCGGTGCGAGGTACAGTCTTCGACAAGCGCCGTAGCGTCGGCAACAGAAGCGCGATATAGACATCCGGTGGGGGCCTATGGTTTTTATTCAGCATCTTTGCCATGGTCCCTGCCAATTTATTAACACTAATGTGATGGTATATACATCGTAGCATCAGTACGTATCATCATGACTTTATCGTTTCTAATATGACAAAACCACAAGAATCAGCGCATTAGATGTTGAATAGCGCAATATAAATCTTGAATTTGAAGCAAAACAATATATTCCCGCCACACCAACCGGCGTGACGGGAATATAAGAAGCAGAGTTATCAGCTCGCGTTACCTGGGGCGAGCGCGCCTCCACGAACCGGGACCGGGACGCAACGAAACACCCAGGCGCTGACCGCGGTTCAAGATGCGCGAAGCAGCACCCACCAGCGAGTTCTGCTCCTGCTGCGCGGCATTCGCCTGCATCATCGCCACCACAGCGGTGAGGGCGGCAATCTCCTCCTCAGTGGGGGAGCCCTTAACCACCTTCAGCAGAGGCTCCTGCTCAGCGTTAGTATCTACCGAAGACTGAGCGGAATCCTTCGCGGTGCTGGGAGCGGTATCCGCGCGCGCAGAAGAACTGGCGGAAGAGGTAGCACGGGAAGACCCGCGCTCAAGCTGCTCGGCGCTCTCAGCAGCCTCCGAACTATCCTTCTTCTTGCCGAACGAGAAATAACTCAGCGGATTGTAGCCTGCCAAAGGCACGCCTCCTTAGAAACCTAAAATCGTGCGAACGCCTGCACCACAAACGGTGCGGGCACAACGGAAGCCTACAGCGGGATGTTGCCGTGCTTCTTCGCCGGGGTTGCCGCACGCTTATCGTGCAGGGCGCGCAGCGAGGAAATAATACGCACGCGAGTCTCGCTCGGGGCGATGACCTCGTCAATGTAGCCCAGCTCAGCAGCCTGGTACGGGTTCAGCAGCTCTTCCTCGTACTTGGCAATCAGCTCAGCGCGGCGAGCCTCAACGTCGCCGCCCTCGGCCGCCAGCGCAGCCAGCTCGCGGCGGTACAGGATGTTCACCGCACCCTGCGCACCCATCACGCCAATCTGCGCGGTGGGCCACGCCAGGTTAATATCGGCGCCCAGCTTCTTCGAACCCATCACAATGTACGCGCCACCGTACGCCTTGCGAGTAATGACGGTGACCAGCGGAACGGTCGCCTCCGCGTAAGCGTAGAGCAGCTTAGCGCCGCGGCGAATAATGCCGTTGAACTCCTGATCGGTGCCGGGCAGGAAGCCGGGAACATCCACAAAAGTCAGAATCGGAATGTTGAACGCATCGCAGTGACGCACGAAGCGGGCAGCCTTCTCCGAGGCGGAGATGTCCAGGCAGCCAGCAAACTGCATCGGCTGGTTCGCCACAATACCGACCGTGCGGCCCTCAACGCGGGCGTAACCAATCATCACGTTCGGTGCGTACAGCGCCTGCATCTCCAGGAAGTGGCCGTCATCCACCACGGATTCAATGACCGCGCGCATATCGTAGGGCTGGTTCGCCGAATCCGGAATCAGGGTGTCCAGATCCAGATCGTCAACGGTCACCACGGGTTCCTGGTCATGCTCCAGGGGCAGGGGCTCCGCAAGGTTGTTCGAGGGCAGGAACTCCAGGAGCTCACGCACAAAGTCGAAAGCGTCTTCCTCATCCTCAGCCAGGTAGGTGCTGGTACCGGTCACAGCGTTATGCTGACGCGCACCGCCGAGGGTTTCCATGTCCACGTCCTCACCGGTCACGGTCTTGATGACGTCCGGGCCGGTAATGAACATGTGCGAAGTCTTATCCACCATGATGATGTAGTCAGTCAGAGCGGGGGAGTACGCGGCACCGCCAGCGCAGGGGCCCATAATGACCGAAATCTGCGGAACCACACCGGAGGCGCGCACGTTCATGCGGAAAATATCGGCAAACATCGCCAGGGAAGCCACGCCCTCCTGAATACGGGCGCCACCACCATCGTTAATGCCGATAACCGGGCAGCCGTTCTTCAGAGCGAATTTCTGCACCTTCACAATCTTCTCGCCGTTCACCTGCGAGAGAGAACCACCGTAAACGGTGAAGTCCTGCGAATACACGGCAACCAGGCGACCGTCCACGGTGCCGTAACCGGAGACCAGGCCGTCACCCAGAGGCTTCTTCGCCTCCATGCCGAATGCGGTGGTGCGGTGGCGGGCGAGGGCGTCAAACTCTACGAAAGACCCCTCGTCCAGAAGCATGTCGATGCGCTCGCGGGCGGTGTTCTTGCCGCGTGCGTGCTGCTTCTCAATAGCTGCCTCACCGCTGGGCGCGAAGCTGCGCTCTCGACGTGCATAAAAATCAGCGAGCTTACCGGCGGTGGTGCTCAAATCAAATTCCTGCTGGAGGTTCTCGGACATTATTCCTCGTTCCTGCTCCACCCGATCGTCGGGAGCCAGTGGTTGCGGTGATAGGGTGCTCAGGTGCCCTGAAGGGCACTCTTGAACAATGTGCATATCTTTCAACTATAGTGCGAACTAGCCCACATATGCCAGGTGAGAAGCCAGAATATCAACACTAGATACACTTTTATGCACACACCGCCCGAAATGATGCGCGAAGAGCGCGGAAGAGGCATCTATGGTGCGAAGACACGATGCAGGAAACCCCCTCTCGCGCCGGCAATCCTTGCCGGCGGAAAGGGGGGTTACATTCAAGCTTTTCCAGCGTGAAGCGGTGCTCGACCTTAGATGGTGCCCAGGACCGGGTTCCATTCGGTGATGGTGTGAGACAGAACCGCGCCACCAACGTTCATCGGGTCGTTAGCCACAATCTTTTCGGCTGCCTCAGCGGAATCAACCTTTGCAATCAGCAGAGCGCCAGCGGGGGTCTCGCCGTCCAGCAGAGGACCGGAGACGATCAGGTTGCCCGCCTCAATCTGCGAACCAAGGTACTCGCGGTGAGCCGGGCGGTACTTCGCCTGCTCCTCGGGAGCTGCGTAAACGTAAGTAATTGCGTAATAAGCCATAGCGGTCTTCTTTCGAGCAGGGCGGAGGAACCTCCGCAGCCGGTCGGTGCTTGGTGCACCCTCACTGTCTAATGTACCGTCTCGGGCGCCGGGTGGGCATCACCGGCGGCAAGAAATTGATATGGTGAGAAATCAATGTGACTCAGCGGAAACCGGCAGATTACGGCGGCGGGTTGATAGCGGGTCTGCGAATTGCAGGACTGATTGAGGTAGGACAGAAAGGTGCAGGCTATGGCTGAAAACATGCATAACGAGAGTGATCATTCGGTTTTGGATGCGCCGCGCATCCGCACCATCGCGCTGGAGGTGGGCTACTCCAGCGTGAACCTCTACGATGAAGTTGACTCCACCACCACCCGCGCCCGCGAACTACTCATGGACGGCACCGACCCCGAACGCGAGCAGCTCGGTGAGCTCTCCGTCTATGCCAGCCTCTACCAAAGCGCCGGACGCGGCCGCCTCGCCCGCGCCTGGACCGCCCCTCCCGGAGCCTGCCTCGCCGCAAGTATCGTGGTGCGCCCGCACGCCTCCGCAGACCCGCTCGCCCGAGAACTACCCGAAGACAGCTACCACTGGCTGACCCTCATCGCCGGGCTCAGTGTGGTCGATATTTGGCGCGGCTACAGCGTGGATGCCGCCCTCAAATGGCCCAACGACGTGATCGCGCAGGGTGCCAAAGGCTGCGGAATTCTCGCCCAGCTCGTTCCCGAAAGCGGCTCCACCGAGGGGCAGCGCAGCATTATTGTGGGTATCGGCCAGAACACGAACATGTCCGCCGAACAGCTGCCCGTACCCACCGCCACCAGCCTGAGCCTGTGCACGGGGCAGGTCATCGACTCCTCCGAGGTGCTCACCCGACTCTTGAGCATCTTCGCCCGCCGCTACCGCGCCTTCGTGCGCGCCGGCGGTGACCCCGAACGCCCCGACCCCCTCAACCCCGACCCCCTCAACCCACAGAGCATCAGCCTGCTCGACCAGGCACGCGCCTCCACCGCAACCCTCGGAGCCAGCGTGCGCATGAGCCTGCCCGACGGAAGCACCGTAGATGGCATTGCCGAAGACCTCGATGCGCAGGGGCGCATCCTCATTCGCCGCGAGGACGGAACCATAGAGCCCTACGCGGTGGGCGATATTGAGCATCTTCGCCCCGCCAACGGTAGCTACGGAGATTTTCAGCGGGCACACTAGAACCAACCTATAAAGTTTCTGCCCATAAAATTTTGCCCGGCACAGCAACACTGAATACGCCCGCACCACCTCAAACCGGCGCCTCTAATCCGGTACACACCCACCAGCACAGCTAAGGAACACCATGCGCCTGCGCGGAAAACTCAACCCCGGTGAGCATGTCATCATCGCCACCCGACAGCACTACGGTGCTCTGCTGCCCGCGCTCGCCTACCTGCTGGTTGCTATCGCCGCCTCAACCTTTGCCTCCACGGCACGGTCCTCACCGATTCTGTGGACTCTCGGCATGATGTGTGCGGTTGGTACCGTTCTCGGAGCGGTGCGTACCGCATGGCGTTGGGCAACTACCTCCTACCTGCTCACCACGCACCGGCTCGTGGTTCGCCGCGGCGTGATGACCCGAACCGGAGACGAATCCCTCTACTTGGATTCCATGGGGGAGCGCTGGGTAAAACAACGCGGACCGGGTGCCTGGTTGGGCTATGGGTCCGTGTATGTGGTCTGCCGCGGAGCGCATCACCGTCTGACCTATGTGCCTGAACCCAAGCGTTTTGAAAAAGAAATTAAATCCGCTCGACGCGACTACTACGCCCTGCGTTCCCGCTATATCTAGCCCTCTCTGGGGTGCGTCCGCCCACTATAAGGAGGGTGGACCGGTTGGCTCGGAGCCTAACCCGGCGCCTAAATCTGCCGAAAAAATGCGGATTAGAGTATTCTTAAATGTGAATTACTCCACTAAAATATCTTTGGGTGCGGGCGCTTTGACGCCCAAAACACCGCAGTGGGGGGTATATTAACAAGGCGCTATACAGTGAAGCAGTGCACAATCGACGCACGGCACACGCCAGCGCATCCGCACGACAGAACAGATAATCCGGCAGATATGAAAGGAGCGGCAGCGGCAATGAGCACGGCAGACCCCCAGAAACCTGCACACTCTCCGCAGGGCACCGGCGCCACCATGGGCCCCGAAACCCAAATGCTGAACCTCAAAATTCTGCAGAACCTCGCCCAGAACAATATCTACCGAGACGAGGAATCCAAAGCAGGAATCCGAGCCCTCGAAAAGTCGCTCCTGGGACAGGGCCGCCGCTACACCCCCGTAGAAGCCGCAGAATGCGCCGGACTTCCCCTCGAAACCGCCCAGCGTATCTGGCACAACATGGGTTTCCCGACGATCGCCGACCACTCGCCCTACTTCACTGAAACAGACGTGCAGATGCTCGCCGACCTGCAGAAGTTGGACGCAGAAGGCGACATCCGCATGGAATATGTGGCATCCCTCGTGCGCGCCGAAGGTCAACTGACCGACCGCACCGTCGCCTGGCAGATTGAGGCGCTCGTGCACAACATCATGGTCACCGAAAACCTCAGCGATAATGATGCCCGCCGCAAGCTCCTCAAAGACTTCCCGCGTTACCTCGAGGTTCTCGAGCGCCTGGCGCTCTACGCATACCGTCGCCAGATGTACGCCGGAATCCTGCGCCTGGGATTGCGCGAAAACAACGTGACCACCTCCGGACTTTCCCGCCTGCCCCTGGTGCGAGGCGTAGGGTTCGTTGACCTGGTTTCCTATACCTCCCTGGTGCGTAACCTGGACGCCGCGGCTCTTTCTCAGCTCATCAACCACTTCGAGCAGAGCTGCCTGGACGTTATCGCCCCCTTGGGCGGTCGCATTATTAAGACCCTCGGTGACGAAGTCTTCTTCCTCACCGAAACCCCGGACACTATCGCAGAAATTAGCCTGCAGCTCTCCGAAAAGATCGGCGCCGACCCGCAGCTACCGGAAGCCCGCGTCGCCTTCATTTGGGGCGAGGTTCTGGCTAACCGCGGCGATGTGTACGGCTCCAGCGTGAACCTGGCTGCGCGCCTGGTTTCCCTCGCTGAACCGGGTACCGTGCTGACCGATAATGAGACAGCAAACACGCTCCGACAGGTGGGAAATCGCTATACTCTCACCTCTCAAGGGACGCGAAACGTTAGAAGCTTTGGTAACGTAGACCCCGTGGCGGTGACTCGTCGCGCGAACTACACAATGGAGATAGACCTCTCATGACTGAACTGAAACTACGTACCGGTGGTGCAACGCACCGCGGCGCACATCGAGAAAATAACGAAGATTCGATGGTCGTCGCCGGTTCCCTTTGCGTGGTCGCGGACGGCATGGGAGGCCACGAAGCCGGCGAAGTAGCATCGCGTCTGTGCGTGCGTCAGCTTGCCTACTCGCCCTTCTTCACCATGCCCGGTGGCCGTAGCGAAGAGGAGCAGCAGGCCTACGCTGAACGCCTCGCCGCCATTGACGAATCCGACCCCGCCAAGCGCCGTCGCCGCGCAAACACCCTGCTTAACAATGAAATCGTGGGCACCCTGAACCGCCTGCACGATATCCTTGGCGAAACCAACGAAGAAATTAAGCAGGCGCTCTCCCGCGCCGGCGGCACGACCGTCACCGGCGCCTGGCTGACCAGCATTGGTGACCGTAACCTGTGGGTTATTTTCAACGTGGGTGACTCCCGAACCTACCGTCTGCTGCGTGAGGACGAGGGTATTCACCACTCCGCCATGGAGAAGCTGCCCGGCGCTGAGGGTTCCGCCTCGCTGGAGCAGGTCACCACTGACCACTCCGAGGTGCAGTACCTGGTTGACGAGGGTCAGATTACCGCCCTGGAGGCGCTGACCCACCCGCGCCGCAACGTGATTACCCGCGCGCTGGGTACCGGCAACTACTGGGAACCGGACTTCTGGGTTCTGCCCGCCCGCGCCGGTGACCGCCTGATGCTCTGCTCCGATGGTCTTTCCGGTGAGCTTTCGCACGAATACATGGCGCGCGTACTCACCTCGATCCGCCACCCGCAGGACGCCGCTGACGTGCTCCAGCACGAGGCGCTGCGTTCCGGCGGCCGCGACAACATTACCGTGATTGTTGCCGACGCGGTCGAAGCCTAAACTTCATACCTTGTGATTCACCCCCGCCCTCTACAGGTACTCGCGCGAGTGCCTGCAGGAGGCGGGGGTGAACTGTATCCGCGCACAGAAACTAAGGAAGCGCAATCCGGTAAGTGGCTACGGCACTCTTGCCTCATCGTTTGCGTCATCGTTCGCGCTCGCGGAACCTGCCAATATGACGAGCGATAGGGGAGAGGCGGATCAAAAACGCTAGACTGGACGGGTGACTGAGAACAACACCACCCAGCAGACTGCCCCCGCCGAGACTCGAGCAGAGAGCCCTGCAGAAAACCCCGCAGAAAACTCCGCGGAGATTACCGAGGCCCTGCGCGCCGAGTACGCGGAACTGACCGATAAGATTCGTGCCGCCCGCCGCGCCTACTACAACGAGGACGCGCCCTTCCTCTCTGACGCCGAGTACGATGCGCTCTACCGCCGCCTCGAAATCATTGAGGCGGAGCACCCGCACCTGATCGCGAACGACTCGCCTACCCAGGAAGTCGGCGGCGAAGCCATCGAGGCTTTCGCGCCCGTCACCCACCTGCAGCGCATGTACTCCCTCGAGGACGTCTTCTCCTTCGAGGAGCTGCGCGCCTGGCTGACCAAAACCGAAGAGAACGCCCGGAACCTCACCGGCAGCGCACCGCAGTGGCTGACCGAGCTGAAGATCGACGGCCTGGCGGTGAACCTGCTCTACCGCAACGGCACCCTCGTGCGCGCGGCAACCCGCGGCGACGGCACCACCGGCGAAGACGTCACCCACAACGTGCGCACCATCGCGAGCATCCCGCAGCAGCTGACCGGCGAGAACCACCCCGAAGAGATTGAAATCCGCGGCGAAGTGTTCATCTCCTCCGCCGATTTTGAGAAGCTCAACGAGTCCATGATTGCCGCCGGCAAGAACCCCTTCGCGAACCCGCGTAACGCCGCGGCAGGCTCGCTGCGCCAGAAGGACGCGGCGATTACCGCCTCGCGCCCGCTGAGCATGTACGTGCACGGCATCGGTTCGCGCACCGGCCTGGACATTGCCACCCAGTACGAGACTTACGATCTGCTCGCCTCCTGGGGTCTGCCCGTGAGCCCCTACAGCGAAATTGCCGCCAACACCGAGGCGGTGTTCGACTTCATCAACAAGTACGGCGAGCAGCGCCACTCCCTGGTGCACGAAATCGACGGCATCGTCATTAAGGTCAACGACTTCGCGACCCAGGCTCAGCTGGGCTATACCTCCCGCGTGCCGCGCTGGGCGGTGGCGTATAAGTACCCGCCCGAAGAGGTGCATACCAAGCTACTGGACATCCGCGTGGACGTGGGACGCACCGGCCGCGTGACCCCCTACGGCGTCATGGAGCCCGTGTTCGTCTCCGGCTCGACCGTGGAACGCGCCACCCTGCACAACCAGGACGTGGTCAAGGCTAAGGGCGTGCTCATCGGCGACACCGTGGTGCTGCGCAAAGCAGGCGACGTGATTCCCGAGATTGTCGCCCCCGTGGTTGCCCTACGTGACGGCACCGAACGAGAGTTCGTCATGCCCAGCGAATGCCCCTCCTGCGGCTCGCCCCTTGCCCCCGGCAAGGAAGGCGACGTGGATCTGCGCTGCACGAACCCGCGCTCCTGCCCGGCGCAGCTGACCGAGCGTGTGTACTATGCGGCAAGCCGCGGCGCCTTCGACATTGAGGCGCTCGGCTTCGAAGCAGCAAAGGCACTCACCAGCCCCGCAACCCCGGACACCCCTCCGCTAACGACCGAGGCGCACCTGTTCAATCTGAAGCCCGAAGACCTGCGTGACGTGACCATTGAACGCGAGAAGAAGGTCAAGGGCGTGGGCACCGGAAAGATGGAGCGCGTGCCCTACTTCTACACCAAGCCGACCAAGGCACGCCCCGAGCCGAAGCCCACGAAGAATACGCTGAACCTTTTCGCCGAGCTGGAGAAGGCAAAGCAGCAGCCGCTGTGGCGCGTGCTGGTTGCCCTCTCGATTCGCCACGTGGGCCCGACCGCTGCCCGCGCGCTCGCCGCGGAGTTCGGTTCGATGCAGGCGATCCGCGAGGCTGACCGTGAACGCCTTGCCGCTGTGGACGGTGTGGGCACCACGATTGCCGACTCGATTATTGAGTGGTTCGC
>CAUUAD010000027.1:0-15263 GCA_963542785.1 Rothia mucilaginosa | reverse complement strand
ATAACGCCGGAGCCATCCTCAGTACGCTCAACAGCAGCCGCACGGGAACGCGGCATCACTCGCACGCCGCGACGCTCAAAGACGTCCTCCAACACGCGAGCTGCGTCCTCGTCCTCACCGGGAAGCACACGGTCACGCGAAGACACCAGGGTCACCTTAGAACCCAGACCGTTATACGCCGACGCGAACTCCGCACCGGTCACACCCGAACCAATCACAATCAGCTCCTCGGGAACCTCGGAGAGGTTGTACAGCTGAGTCCAGGTCAGAATGCGCTCGCCATCGGGCATACCGGTCGCCATTTCACGCGGATGCGTACCCACCGACAACAGCACAAAGTCCGCGTGCAGGGGGTAGACCAGACCCGCCTCATCGGTCACCTGCACGGTGTGGCGGTCCAGGAGCTTACCGGTACCGTGAATAATCTTCACTCCTGCAGAGGCCAGGGCACGCTTAATGTCGGCAGACTGCTGCTGGGCCAGGTCGCGGACTCGGCGGTTCACACGGTCCATATCAACACGCAGCTGAGGCGCCTTACCCTTCGTGTTTTCAATGCCCAGGCTACCCGCCTCAGAGAAGCGGGTCATCATATCCGCCGTAGCGATTAGGGTCTTAGAGGGCACAACGTCAGTCAGAACGGCGGAGCCACCAATGGCATTGCGTTCGATCAAAGTCACGTCCGCGTTGGATGCGGCAGCCACCATCGCTGCCTCGTAGCCGCCGGGGCCACCACCAATAATTACAATTCGCTGAGATGCGTAGTTCACCTTTGAAGTCATGCCTTAATTGTGAGCTATGCCGCCCCTACGGGGCAAACGCACTCGCCGTGCAGATGTGCCATATTGTGGCAATCTGCACGGCGAGCATTTACTTGGGACATGCCGGTTAGACGGGGCGCTCCCCCGTTCTTCTAGCCTCTACCCTATTCTTCTAACTTCTACTCCTCGAGAGCCTGCGGTTTCTCCGAGTAAATCGAGTTGATGAACTTCTCAGCCCACTGCAGCATCGCGCCGTCCACCAGGTCCTTGCCGCCAACCGGCATGGTCTTCGGGCGCGGCACCAGAGTCAGCCAGGTGTCCATACCCTTCGGCTGGACGTGCGTAGAGCCAGGGTACACGCGCTTCAGACGCATCTGGCGGGACTCCGGCAGCGGCGTAGCGGTTACCACGCGCACCTTCGGACCCAACACCACCAGCTCGTGAATACCGGCGGCACGGGCGTGCATACGCACCGTCGCCACAGCAAGCAGATTCTCTACCGCCTCCGGCAGCTCGCCGTAACGGTCGACCAGCTCCTCGCGAGCCTCCGCGATCTTCTCTTCGGTATCGGCGGCAGCAATCTGACGGTACGCCTGCAAGCGCAGACGCTCAGAATCAATGTAGGTGTGAGGAATATGCGCGTTGACGGGCAGGTCAATCTTCGTCTCGACCTCGCGCTCTTCCTTCTCGCCGCGGTAGTTTGCGACCGCCTCGCCGACCAGGCGCAGGTACAGGTCAAAACCGACACCGGCAATATGGCCGGATTGTTCGCCGCCGAGCAGGTTGCCGGCACCGCGAATCTCCAGGTCCTTCATGGCGAGCTGTAGGCCCGCACCCAGCTCGTTATGCGTTGCCACAGCCTTCAGACGCTCGTGCGCAATCTCACCGAGGGTCTTATCCACCGGGTACAGGAAGTACGCGTAGGCGCGCTCGCGGCCACGACCCACGCGTCCACGTAGCTGGTGTAGCTGGCTAAGACCGTAGTTCTGGGCGTGGTCGACAATGAGGGTGTTCGCGTTCGAAATATCCAGACCCGTCTCAACGATGGTGGTGCAGACCAGCACATCAAAACGGCGCTCCCAGAAGTCCACAATAATCTGCTCCAGGCGCGATTCACTCATGCGGCCGTGGGCGGTGGCGATGCGCGCCTCCGGCACAAGCTTGGCAATTTCGGCGGCAACATCGTCGATGTCAGCCACGCGGTTGTGCACGAAGAACACCTGCCCTTCACGCATGAGCTCGCGGCGGATTGCGGCGGTAATCTGGCTGTCGGTGCGCGGACCGACAAAGGTCAGCACGGGGTGGCGTTCCTCCGGCGCGGTGGCCAGGGTGGAGGTCTCGCGAATACCGGTTAGCGACATTTCCAGGGTGCGCGGAATCGGGGTAGCACTCATGGCAAGCACGTCCACGTTGGTGCGCATCTGCTTGAGCTTTTCCTTGTGCTCCACGCCAAAGCGCTGTTCCTCGTCAATGATGACCAGGCCCAGGTCCTTGAATACCACGCTGTCCGAAAGGATGCGGTGGGTACCGATCACAACGTCCACCGCGCCGGATGCGATTTCTTCGGTAATCTGGCGGGTTTCTTTCGCCTTCTGGAAGCGGGAGAGCACACGAATCTTCACGGGGAAGCCAGAGAAGCGCTCGCTGAACGTCTCGTAGTGTTGCTGGGCGAGCAGGGTCGTGGGTACGAGCACGGCGACCTGTTTGCCGTCCTGTACCGCCTTGAATGCGGCGCGCACAGCAACCTCAGTTTTGCCGAATCCCACGTCGCCGGAGATGAGGCGGTCCATGGGGATTTCTTTCTCCATGTCTTCCTTCACCTCGTGGATGGCGGTGAGCTGGTCGGGAGTCTCGTTGTAGGGGAAGGACTCTTCCAGCTCTCGCTGCCAGGGGGTGTCTGCGGCGAAGGCGTGACCGCGCGATGCCTGGCGTGCCGAATAGAGTTTCACCAGGTCGGCGGCGATTTCCTTGACTGCCTTGCGAGCACGGGACTTAGTCTTAGCCCAGTCGCTGCCGCCCATCTTGGACAGGCTCGGGTTCTCGCCACCCACGTAGTTGGAGATCAGATCCAGCTGGTCGGAGGGCACGAAGAGGCGGTCGGGCGCGCCACCGCGCTTGGCGGGGGCGTACTCGATGACCAGGTATTCCTTCATGGGCTGCACGCCGTTGACCGGGGAGGCGCCCGCCACCGGGCGGGAGGTCATCTCGACGAACCTGCCGATGCCGTGGCGTTCGTGCACCACGTAGTCGCCGGGGTTCAGCGCGAGCGGGTCAACCGCGTTGCGGCGGCGGCGTGTCTTGAATTTCTGTCCGGCGGCGCCTCGGGGTGCGTAGGTACCGCGGCGGCCGAGCAGTTCGGCTTCGGTGAAGACGGCGAGCTTCGCCTCCTCGATGAGGAAGCCTGCGGAGGCGGGTGCCTCGCAGACCTCGACGATACCGTGTTCGAGCTTGCCAGCGGGGTCGGCGTCGAGGCTGGTTCGGCGGGCTGCGGGTACGGCGGGTGCCCCTTCGCCGGAGTGGAAGAGGTCGATGAGCCGGTCGGTGGAGCCGCGGCCGTTGGTGAGGGCGAGGACGGTCCACTGCTGGCGGATGAGGTCGCCGACCTGGCTGAGCATGCGTTCGACGGAGCCGTTGAATGCGGTTGCGGGGGTGGCGTTGACGGTGTAAGTGTCAATGCCGTCTTCGATGGCATCGGCAATGCTCTGGTTCTGGAGTGCCCCGGCGGCGTCTTCGAGCAGGTCTGCGTCGGTGACGAGTTCGGTGATTTCCCACCAGCTGAGCTTGGCTTCGAGTGCCTGTGCGGTGGTTTGGTCGATGGTGCGGAATCCGCTGTCGCTCATGCGGAGCTGACCGAGGTCGATGGGTGCTACTGCGTCGGCTTCTGCAGAGGTGTCCCATGCTGCGGCGAGGAATTCTTCGTTGGTGGCGACGAGGTCTTCGGCGCGGGCGCGCACGCGCTCGGGTTCGACGTTAATGATCATGGACCCAGCCGGCAGTAGCTCGGTGAGGGTGTTCATGGATTCGATGAGCAACGGGGTGAGCGATTCCATGCCTTCGACGTAGATTCCACCAGCGATCTTTTCGAGCATGGCTGCGGCTGCCGGGTAATCGGCTTTCAGGCGGGCAGCGCGGCTCATGACCTCGGGGGTGATGAGCAGTTCGCGGCAGGGCAGCAGGGTGATTTCAGTGAGCTCTTCTCCCCCGCTGAGGGTACGCTGGTCGGCGACGGAGAAGTGGCGCATTTCGTCGAGTTCGTCACCGAAGAATTCGAGGCGGACGGGGGTGGTTGCGGTGGGCGGGAAGACGTCGATAATGCCGCCTCGTACGGCGTATTCGCCGCGCTTGGCAACCAGGTCTACGCGGGAGTATGCGGCATCGTTGAGGCCTCGTACTACGTCTTTGAAGGGGTATTCTTCGCCGCGAACCAGGTGTACGGGTTCAAGTTTTTCGATGCCGGTGACGATGGGCTGGATGACCGCGCGTACGGGTGCGATAACGACCTGGGGGCGTTTAGCCGCGTCCCCGGTCATGGCGCGCAGTACCTGCAGGCGGCGGCCTACGGTGTCGGAGCGCGGTGAGAGGCGTTCGTGGGGCAGGGTTTCCCAGGCGGGGAAGAGCGCGATGTCGGCGGCGGGCAGGTAGGAGCGCAGGGCTGCGGCGAGGTCTTCTGCTTGGCGGTCGGTGGGGGCGATGATGAGGCTGAGCGCTTCGGGGGTGGTTGCGCGTACGGCGGCGGATATGTCGGCAATGAGCGCGGCGTGTGTTCCTCCGACGGCACCGATGAGGGTGCGTGCGCTACGTTCGGTGGGGTGCACGGAGGCGGCGGTGCGGATTGCGGCCCAGTTGCTGAGTTGGTTGAGGGTTTTCAGGAGGGGGTGCAGGGGTGCTTCGAGGGGCTGTGCGGTAGCTTTTCGGGTGGTGCTCACGGGTTCTCCTGAATCTGCTGTCCTCGGTTCCGGCGGTTTGGCTGGTGGAGGGTGTCGACGGGTGGTCGGTGTGAGGTGGTGTCGGGTGGGGTGCCCGGGTGTTTTATTTTGAGGCATTTTATGCGCACTTTTTGGTGATGTGCGCGGCTTTTCTATTGTAGGTCTACTCTGCTTTTTATGGCATTTTTCTTTCGTGGGCTTCTTTGGCTGTAGATATAGCTTTTTGCACCCGATTGTCGCTTTCATTGATGATATATGAGTATGGTTTCCTTCTGTGTCATTTCTTACACCACAACGCCGATTTTATAGGATGTAAATCACACTCCCACCCGCATCTTTGCACTTTGTGCACCATTATTTTCACAGCTTAATCCTGTACCCTAATCATTAACGCTTACAGAAAAACCAGACAGTATATCCCCTTCCGGATTCTGTTTACCTCTTCCAACCAACCTCAGGTTTTCAGTATTTACTGCGGTTTTTCTAGTGCGCTAAATTCACCGTATCTTTCGATGTTTCTTCCGGAACGTCGCATCAGAAAGACGCATATGACAACCACATACACGAACAAACCCGCTGAAAAGCGCCATGCCCATTCATGGTCTGCTAAAAAGTGGGCCGCTTTCGCACTCGCTTTTGGTACCGCTTTCACTGCGGCACCGCTTACTCCTACTACTCCCGCTTCGGCTGCTACCGGCACCCATGATGGTTCCAGCAGCGATAAGGCGGCTGCTTCCTGTTACGAGGTCAAGCAGGTTAATCCTTCTGCCTCCTCTGGCACTTATTGGCTGTACACCCCGCAGATGAGTGGCCCGGCGCAGTTCTACTGCGATCAGGAAACTGATGGCGGCGGCTGGGTCATGATTGGTCGCGGTCGTGAGGGTTGGACCGAGTCTTACAACGGCACCGGCGACCCGAATCAACTGCACCAGAACCCCACGGGTCCCTCCGCTTTTACTCCGGTCCAGCTTCCCGCAAACACTGTCGATGCGCTGCTGAACGGCATTAAGCCTCAGGACCTTCCCGACGGCATGCGTCTGCACCGCGCTCACAATGCGAGGGGCACTCAGTGGCAGAACGTTTATGTTCAGCGTCCTCAGACTGAGCAGTGGACCTGGGCGATGAGCTACGGTCAGCGTTGGGGCAACGTGAAGTTCACTGGTGCCGGCATTAACCGCACCGCTCATATGGGCGGTTCTCCCTCGGAAATGGCTCCGGGTATTACCACCAGCTCGGTGCGTTTCTTCGCGAACCCGAACCAGGGCTACCAGATTGGTTTTGCGTACGGTTCGCTGGTGAACTTCGGTAATGATCGCGCTGATTCTTATATCTATAAGAAGCGCGGTTCCGCCGGTTACTCTATCCCCTTCACTCAGGTGTTCCTGCGTCCGAAGCTGACTCAGCGTGACCTGAACTTCTCGCAGATTGGTTCTGGCTCTGCCGCTAGTAACCGCCGCGCCCTGCCGAATAGCTACACGATGCCCGTTCGCTGGCGCACCAGTGAGCAGACTGGCACCGGCAAGAAGAACGAGATGAACACCTACGTTCAGGCTATTACTCAGGTGGGCGATACTGTCTTCACCGGTGGCGACTTCAAGTATGTGGAGTCGGCCGGCGGCGAGCGCGTTGATCAGTCGTACCTGGCTGGCTACAACGTGGATTCGGGTGAGCTGGTTCGTTCCTTCCGCCCGACCTTTAACGGTCAGATTAAGGCTCTTGAGGCTCTGCCGAACAACCGCCTGGCGGTTGGTGGCGAGTTCACCGAGGTTAATGGCGAGAAGGTTGATCACTTCGTCATTCTGGATGCGACCACCGGTCAGATTGACCGCACGTGGGATGTTCAGGTTCAGCGCCGTAATGGTGCTGCGGCTCAGGTGAAGACTCTGCTGGTTCAGGATGGTTACCTGTACATTGGCGGTAACTTCACCCACGTGAAGGGCAATACGTCTAAGGCGTACGCTTACTCTCGTGGTGCCGCTCGTATTAATCTTTCGAACGGTGCGGTGGACTGGAATTGGCGCCCGAACTTCAACGGTACGGTCAACGGTATTACCGCTGCATCCGATAATTCCACTGTTCACGCTGCGGGTTACTTCACCGAGCTGAATAACCAGCGTGCGTTCCGTCTGGCTGCTTTGAATGGTTCTAACGCTTCGAACATTAAATGGGAGTGGGAGCCGTCGTTGAAGCTGAACATTACTGACCGTATTGTGTACGCGTTCCAGTTCGATGTTCAGGATGCTGGCTCGACCGTGTGGACTGCTGGTGCTGACCACCTGATTGCTAACTACTCGAAGAACGGTTACGGCCGTATTTCCACCGCGATTTCTAAGTATGGTGGCGACTGGCAGGATCTGCACCTGAGCGGTAACACCATTTACGGCGCGTGCCACTGCGGTGACGTCCTCTTTGAGGGTTCTACCGGTTACCACACCTACTGGAAGGAATCGAAGGCGGTTCACCGCATGCGCCTGGTCGCGGCGTTTGATAAGGACAGCGGCGAGGTTGTGGGCGAGTTCAGCCCGGTTCTGAAGGGCGCTAGCGGCTACGGTGTCTGGGAGTCCTTCGTGGATTCTCGCGGCAACCTGTGGGTTGGTGGCGACATTAACCGTTCACTGGGTGCTAATGGTGAGCAGCGCACTGTCGGTTTTGCTCGTTTTGCTCCTCGCGATGTGACCGCCCCGTCGACTCCGTCGAATCTGTCGGTTCAGCGTGATGGCTCGACCGATAAGCTGTCTTGGTCTGGTGTTCGTGAGAGCGGTGCTCGCTACCAGGTGCTGCGTGATGACCGTGTGATTGCTACGGTCTCGGGCACCAGCTACGAGGTTGAGCATACTGATGGCGCTCGCTACTATGTGCGTTCTATCGATGCGTCTGAGAACTTCTCGGCTTCCACGGGAGCTGCTCAGGCTTAGGTCAGATTGTTGATCTAGTTTCTTTGAGCCGCCGCCTGGTTCGGGCTCTGCAGGGTTTGCGGGGTCCGGGTCAGGCGGCGGTGCACCCGGGGTGTATGCCCTCTATAGTTTTGGTTCGGTCCGGTTTTCCCAGTTTGCTATCTCTTCGCCTCTGCGGCGGCTATGATGGGTTGGGATTCATTGCGTCGGATGGGTTGCTTCCGTCCTTTCCGATGATGGGCTGAATCTTGGTCTGTGGTGTTTCTTCGCTGTTGGTACGACAGAGGAAACTTCACAGATTTTTAGCGTTCCGCTTCGTACGGGTACGGTGCCATTGTTGGCTTCGTGCGTGAGGGGTGGGGCGTATTCATTCAATTTCCGATAACTACACTCACTGATTCCGGCTACAGACTCGCTGTTAGCGCAGTTCATAACGCTTCCCCCTTACCCCGATGCCTGGTCACTATGCTGTGCCTTGTGTGGGGTGGGTGTTGCTGTGTGAATTGCAGTTTTCTGCTGTGTGCCGGTTGAGGTCTCTAGGAGAGACAAATGAATTTTCTTCCGTTCACGCGTGGAGGGCGCGCGCAGGGTGCTGCTTCCTCCGCTTCTGAGGGCTCTCGCGTAGCTTCTCGCTCCGGGTCCCGTGCTTTGGGTGCGGCGGCTGCTTCTTTTGCGATGGTTGCGGCTTCTTTGGGTCCGATTGCTTCGGGCGCGCAGGCTGCTGATGCACGCTACTATGACGGTTCGTCGAGTGAGCGCGCGGCTGCGAGCTGCTGGGAGGTTAAGCAGAATAATCCGCGTGGCAAGAGCGGCGCGTACTGGCTGTACACCCCTGCGATGAGTGCTCCTGAGCAGTTCTATTGCGATCAGAAAACTGATGGCGGCGGCTGGGTTATGATTGGCCGCGGTCGTGAGAGCTGGACTGAGAACTACTACGGTCGCGGTAATGCCGATCAGCTGTATAAGAACCCGACCGGCTTTGATGCGGTGCAGCTCTCCGGCGTGACCGTGAACGCGCTACTGAACGGTACCCGTCCGCAGGATTTGCCCGATGGCGTGCGTTTCCATCGCGCGATGAACGTTGAGGGCACTACCTGGCAGGATTTTAAGGCTCACCGTGATTCCAGTACCGAATGGACTTGGACTTTGCGTTCAAAGATGTTCTGGTCAAATATTTCGGTCAAAAACACCTGGCAGTACAGTAACCGTTATGACTACGCCAACCGTGGTCAGGTGGCTGGTAACATCTTCACCCATGATTCTGATGATTTCCGTTCCCTGAACTTCGAAGAGAAGGCATCGCAGGGCTACAAGCTGGGCTTCACCTACGGTCGCAACGCCAAGATTACATGGTGGACCGAGACCTACCTGATGAACCGTCCTTCGGCGTATATTTACCGCCCGGCGGATGATTCGACCACTCCCCTGGTATTTACTCAGATGTTCTTGCGCCCGAAGGTGACTCAGAACGATTTGGTGGCTAAGGGTCTGCATGATTATGGCCAGCAGGGCGCTGCGGCAAGTAACCGCCGCGCGCTACCCAATAGCTACTCCGAGAAGTGGAAGTGGCGTACCAGCACTGAGACCGGTACCGGCAAGAAGGGTGAGATGAACACCCAGGTTGAGGCTATCACCGAGGTCGGTGGCGCTGTCTTTACCGGTGGCGATTTCGCGTACGTTGAGTCGGCAAGCGGTGAGAAGGTTGAGCAGGCTTTCTTGGCTGGTTACGAGGTGGGTACCGGCGAGCTGCGCCGTTCCTTCCGCCCGAAGATTAACGGTCAGGTGAAGTCGGTTGAGGCTCTGCCGAACGGCCTGCTTGCTGTGGGTGGTTCTTTCGACCAGGTGAACGGCGAGTACTACAACGGTTTTGTAATTCTGGATCCGCAGACCGGTCAGATCGCTAAGGACTGGGATATCCGCGTGGTCAGCCGCATTGCTTCCGTACCGGTACAGATTAAGACCCTGCACGTGCGTGATGGCTACCTGTACATTGGTGGATCCTTCACTCACTTGAAGGGCCAGACCTCCCCCACCTACGCGTATGCGAGGAACCTGGCTCGCATTAAGTTGAGCAACGGTGAGGTGGACTGGAACTGGCGTCCGGTCTTTAATGGCACGGTTAACGGCGTGAGCGCTTCTGAGGGCAATGCCGATGTGTACGTCGCTGGTTACTTCACCCAGCTGAATAACCAGGAAGCGTTCCGTCTCGCTCATATGCAGGGCAGTAGCACGAACCCGGTGACTTGGCACCACCGTCCTTCGTATACCCCCAAGGGTGCCCGAACCTGGGATTTGAAAAACGAGCGCAGGATGTGGGGCTTCCAGTTCGATGTTCAGGATGCTGGTTCCTCCGTCTGGGTGGGTGGCACCGAGCATATGATTACCCGTTACGAGAAGTCGAGCATGCGTCGCACAGACAGTGCGATTACTCGTGAGGGTGGCGATTTCCAGGATCTGCACCTGAGCGGTAACACCATTTACGGTGCGTGCCACTGTGGTGATTTCCTCTTCCAGGGGGCAGACACGGTCTATTCGGAGTGGGAGAACGCGACTAATGCTCAGACCATTCGCCTGGTAGCTGCGTTCGATAAGGACAGCGGTAAGATGCTGCCGGAGTTCGCCCCGATTATGAACGGCGCGTATGGCTACGGTGTGTGGGAGTCCTTCGTGGATTCCACGGGCACCCTGTGGGTTGGTGGCGATATCCGTAAGTCGTTGGGCGCTAATGGCGTACAGCCGACTATTGGCTTCGCGCGTTATGCTCCTCGTGATGTAACGCCTCCGGCTCCCCCGAGCAACCTGAAGGTTACGACGAACGGCTCCAAGGATCAGCTGACGTGGTCGGGTATTTCCGAGCATAGGGTGAAGTATCAGGTTCTGCGCGATGATCGTCCTATTGCGACGGTTACGGGCACGAGCTATTCGGTGGATCACCGCGATGGCGCCCGCTATTATGTGCGTGCGGTAGATACTGCGGATAACTATTCGGCAAGTACCGAGGCTGCTCAGGCGGCATAACCCCTCATCAGGGCGATATTCACTTTTATGACAAATAATTTTAGTGATGTTCGCCCTATTGTCCCGGGCTGGTTTTAAACCAGCCCGGGATTTTTTTGCACATAGTGAATCTATTTCATTCATTTACATGAAGGTTTTTTCATGCAGAGATATATACTTACCTTCTAATCGAGTCAAAATAGAGCATTATTTAGGGCTTATTCTCATCATTTATAAAAACGTTATTTTTGTAAGTCTAAGTATTTTCCCAGCTTTGCGTGTTAGCCTTTAGGTGCCTTACCTTCGTGCGAGGTATTATCTTCCGGAATATAGTCATTCTCACTCCAACCACTAAAGAGGCTTCCATGTCAGTGTTCTTCAAGTACCCCTCCCGGTCCCGCCTTCTGGGCACCTTGGGTACCGTTGCGGTATCCGCCCTGGTCCTGAGCGCTTGCGCTACTGAAAACCCGAGCTCCGATAGCTCTTCGCCTGCTTCTGCGTCCGCGAGCGTTTCCGCGTCGGCGCATGCTTCCTCAAACAAGTCTTCGAGCGCTTCCCCCCAGGTTTCTGAGCAGGGCACCGCAGAAGCATCCGCCAATGCTTCCTCTGGGGCTTCGGCTGAGGCAAAGGATGGGGCAAAGAGTGAGGCGACCTCTTCTGACGGCCAGAAGCTTGAAGAGATTTACACTGGCGCTGAAGAGATGAGGAACGCTTCTTCCGTACCTGTTGACGCTGAAGAAGTTAAGAAGACTACCGAACTGGTTAACTCTTTTGAGACCATTCTGACCAAGGTTAAGGCAGCTCCTTCTGCCGCTCCGTCCCCGGAGCGCACTGCTGATCCGACCAGCGACGAAGAAGCTGAGCAGCAGAACGTTGAGCAGGCTCGTGCCGTTCTCGATGATGAGACGATTCGCTCCATCGAGGCTGTGGCTGTTGATTCCGCTGCCGCTGAGTTTGCCGTGCAGGCTTCCGAATACGCACTGGCAGGATGGCACTATGAAGGTTCTTCCACTGTGGTGGGCACTCCCCGTATGACTGAGACTCAGTACAAGGGTCAGCCCGCGCGCATGCTGGAAGTATGCATGGATTCTTCCTCTGTGAAGATCTATGACGAGAATAATCAGCCCGTTAAGGATGACAATTCTCCCAAGCGTTCACTCAATATTTACACCCTCGTTCAGGTCGATGGTCAGTGGAAGATTGCGACCCATGATTTCCCGAACAATCCTGATTGTTAGGGTCTAACTAAAGATGCCGGTTTCCAGCTATGATTCGCTGGAAACCGCGCATTGTCGTCCATAGCGCATTAATGTTGATGCGCACTCAATAACATTTCTTGGCATTCATTTGGAGATATTATGAAAGCCCACCTTGGCATGACGGGCTCAGGCTTTTCTCGTTCTGCTATAACCCGCTCAACTCTTTGTTTGAGCATTGCTACGGCCTTGGCTTTGCCCGTAGCTATCCCCGCTATTACGCCGAGTACCGCTGTCGAACAGACTGCGGAAAAAAGGGACTCTGCTTTCTACAATGGCACGACCTCCGAGCGTGCTGCCGCTAGCTGTTGGGAAGCCAAGCAGGCTAACCCCGAGGCAAAGAGCGGCGCCTACTGGCTGTACACTCCCGCGATGAGCCAGCCGACTCAGTTCTACTGCGATCAGGAAACTGATGGCGGCGGCTGGGTCAAGATTGGTGAGGGCCGTGACGGCTGGACCGAAAACTATGAGGGTCAGGGCGATACTTCGCAGCTCTACAGCGATGCCGCACCCGCCTCGTCCGGTATGACTCTTGAACAGGGCAAGGCGCTGAGCTACCTACCCGCCGCGAAGACCCCGATTCAGCTTTCGGGCACCACTATTTCTCAGTTGCTCAACGGCGTTCGTCCCGATCAGCTGCCCGACGGTTACCGTTTCCGCCGTGCCCTAAACACCTCGGGCACCAAGTGGCAGGAGGTGACGGTTGACCGCCGTCAGACTTCCGAGTGGACCTGGGCTCTGCGCTCGAGCGCTGTCTGGTCGAATACGACCATCACCAACCCTGACGAGTTCTCTTCCTACAACGAAGAGGGCCGCAAGAACTGGACTGACGGCACCTGGGAAGACCACATTCTGCGTGGACAGAACAACGGCTTCAAGACTTTGATGTTTGATGAGTTGGCGTCTCAGGATTACCGTATGGGTTTCCGTTACGGTGCAAACTCTCCCATTTCGCAGGATGGCTCTGAGCCGGCAATCACCGATGCGCGGAACTCCTACATCTACGGTAAGGAAAGCAACGGTGAGGCCTCTTTCGGTTACACCCAGATGTTCCTGCGCCCGAAGCTGACCCAGAATGATTTGAACCTGGGCGCTATCCCGGATTCCGGTACCCCGGCGAGCGCTCGTCGTGCCCTGCCCAATAGCCGTTCGGCGGATTGGCGCTGGCGAACCAGCGCCAGGACCGCCTCCGGTAAAACCGGCGAAATGAACACCTACGTTGAGGCCATTACCGAGGTCGATCACGGTAACGGCACCTCCAGCGTGTTTATTGGTGGCGACTTCGAGTACCTTGAGTCCTCTACCGGTGAGCGTGTTGCGCAATCTAATATTGCTGCTTTTGACCCGGTGACCGGCGAGTTGCGCCGCGACTTCAAGCTGACTGTTAATGGTCAGGTGAAGGCTGTTGAGGCTCTGCCGAATAACCGTCTGGCGGTTGGCGGCACCTTTACCCTGGTTAACGGTAAGAAGCATGAGAGCTTCGTCGTTGTTGACGCTACGACCGGTGAAGTTGCCCCTGAATGGGCCCAGGTTAAAGTCGAAGATCGCATTCGTACCGAGGTCATGACGGTGAAGACCATTCACCGTCAGGGTGACTACGTGTATATTGGCGGCACCTTTACCCACATTTATGAAAGTGAAAAGGCGGGTGAGGCGTATTCGCGCAATATTGCCCGTTTTAAGTTGGGCGAGCCTTCTAACGGTGTGCCCGGTATTGTGAGTATAGACCGTAACTGGCGCCAGGTGTTCAACGGTACTGTCAACGGTATTAGCGCCTCCGCTGATAACTCTCATGTTTACGTAGCCGGTTACTTCACCTGGCTCAACGGTGGCCTTGCCTACCGCGTGGCTGATATTACTCAGCATATGCAGAAGGGCAGCCCGTGGGCGTACCAGCATTCTGAGATTCCTGCCGGCGCTAATGTCTCTGACCTGCGTAATGAAACCAAAATTTGGGGTTTCCAGTTCGACGTCCAGGATGCCGGTACCGGCGTCTGGGTGGGCGGTACCGAGCACCTCATCTCTCGTTACGATAAGGCGTCCTTGACCCCCACCTACACCGCGATTACCCGCGATGGTGGAGACTTCCAGGATCTGCACCTGCACGGTAACACCATCTACGGCGCCTGCCACTGCGGCGACTTCCTCTACCAGGATTCGCGTAACAAGCGGACCCCCGTGGGCGGTTCGAGCGTGATTCACTCGGTCAAGCTGGTTGCTGCTTTCGATAAGGACAGCGGTAAGATGCTGCCGGAGTTCTCCCCTGCTATTAAGGGTGACCACGGATTCGGTATCTGGGAGTCTTTCGTGGATTCGAAGGGCACCCTGTGGGTTGGCGGCGATATTCACCGTTCGCTGGGTGTTCACGGTACTCAGGATACCGTCGGTTTTGCGCGCTTTGAGGCTCGCGATGTGGCTCCTCCGCCTACCCCGCAGAACCTGAAGGTTGAGCTGAAGGACGATAAGGACGTTCTGACCTGGGATGCCGTGCAGGATACCGGTAGTGTCCGCTACCAGATTCTGCGTGACGACCGAGTTATCGCTAGCACTTCGGGTACGAAGTTCGAGATTGACCACACCGATAACGCACGTTACTTTGTGCGTGCAGTGGACAGCTCGGATAACTACTCTGCATCCACTCCGGTTCAGGTAGCTCCGGTTCGCCCGACTCCTACCCCCACGGAGACCGCAACCGAGACTCCTACCGCTGACCCGACGGCAAGTGTGGATCCGACTGCAGCTGCTGACCCGACCGCGAGCGCTGACCCCAGTACTTCGGCAAGCGCTACCCCGAGTGCAGAAGCAACTACTGAGGCACCGAAGGAAGAGGATCCGAAGGTTGAGGAGCCTAAGCCTGCCGATCCCAAGCCTGAGGACCCGAAGGAAGAAGCCGCTAAGGACCAGATCGTTCTGCCCTACGCGTCCGAGTGGAAGTACATGGTCTCCAGCAAGGCTCCTAACCGTAAGTACGGTTGGAAGTACAACTTCCACTTCACTTTGGAAGATATCGCGCAGGAAGCATGGCAGACCGGCAAGACCCCGATTGGTGTCGGCTCCGGTAACCTTAACACCTCCGTTAATGTTCCGCTTGTGCGTACCCGCCCCAATATCTACGCCTACACCACCATCCAGCTCACTCGTGAGCAGGCGAGCCGCGATCTGGTGCTGACCACCTACGCGGATGACGCTATTGCGGTGGGTGTTAACGGCGAAGAGGTTGGTCGTTCCAACTTTGACACTCGTGGAAAGCTGTGGAATAGCGCGATTGCATCGAGCTCGATTGATACCGCTACGGCTCAGAAGACTCCGGTGACCTTCACCGTTCCGGCTTCTCAGCTGAAGGCTGGTGAGAACCTCATCGCTGTTGAGGTTCACCCGGGCATTAGCCGACGTAACGTTCGCCCGAATGTGAGCTTCGATTTGCAGGCTACC
>CAUUAD010000026.1:0-15310 GCA_963542785.1 Rothia mucilaginosa | reverse complement strand
CGTACGCTGCGGGTGGTGTTCTCGCTCATGGTTTTCTCTCCTGTTGGGTGCGCCGCGTGTGGGCGCGTTGGTTTGCTGTCCCCATTATGCCAGCGTGGGGTGGGTGGTTCGCTGGGAGTTGAGCTTTGTGAACGCGGGAGGTAACGGCTCGTCATATTACGTCATATTTGCGTGAGTTGAGGAGTGCGAAAGTGGTATGCACGGGTTTGGAAATCATTGCATCTCATTCATTCGCCATGCCCTCCGGTACCGATACGCCGGGGCACCCCCGAAATATTTAACTTAATAAGTTAAGCCTTACCTAACTATTGATTAATCTAACCCTTAATTTTTAGACTGGGAGGGTGCGATTTTTCGCACACCCTTCTACGGGACTCGCCGATGACCCCACCCCCACCCAAGGCCCGCCCTGCAGGCGGCGCCCCCCAAGAGAAAGGCCTCCCATGGTGCAACGTCAGCTCCCCAAGCCCAGCGAACTACTTGAGTTTATGCAATTCAAGAAGCCCAGCCTCGATTTTGCAGGTAACCGCCTACAGAGCGCACTGACCATCTACGATTTGCGCCGCATCGCAAAGCGCCGCACACCCGCCGCCGCTTTCGACTACACGGACGGCGCCGCGGAAGGTGAACTGTCAATGACCCGCGCCCGCCAGGCCTTCGAGGATGTCGAGTTCCACCCGGGCATCCTGACGGATGTTTCCACCGTAGACACCACCACGCAGGTACTGGGCGGTACCTCCGCTCTACCCTTCGGTATCGCCCCCACGGGCTTCACACGCCTCATGCAGACCGAAGGCGAGATTGCCGGATCCGGCGCGGCGGGGGCAGCGGGCATCCCCTTCACCCTCTCAACCCTGGGTACAACCAGCATTGAGGATGTACGCCGAGTCAACCCAAACGGCCGTCTGTGGTTCCAGCTGTACGTGATGCGTCAGCGTGAGATTTCCTACGGCCTGGTCGAGCGTGCCGCAAAGGCCGGCTACGATACGCTCTTCTTCACTGTAGATACACCCATTGCGGGGGCGCGCCTGCGCGATAAGCGCAACGGCTTCTCCATTCCGCCCCAGCTTTCGCTGAAGACAGTGGCGAACGCGATTCCGCGCCCGTGGTGGTGGTATGACTTCCTCACCACGCCCAAATTGGAGTTCGCTTCACTCTCCTCGACAGGCGGCACGGTGGGCGAATTGCTGGACGCTGCCATGGATCCGTCCATCAATTACGAGGATCTTAAGGAAATCCGCGAGTTGTGGCCCGGCAAGATTGTCATTAAGGGCGTGCAAAACGTGGAGGATTCCAAGAAGCTGGCTGATTTAGGCGTGGACGGCATCCTACTGTCGAACCACGGCGGCCGCCAGCTGGACCGCGCTCCGGTTCCCTTCCACCTGCTCCCGGAAGTGGTTCGCGAGGTCGGCAAGGACACCGAAGTTATGGTGGATACCGGCATTATGAACGGCGCGGATGTGGTGGCCTCGCTGGCCTTGGGCGCCAAGTTCACGCTGATTGGCCGCGCCTACCTATACGGACTCATGGCGGGTGGCCGCCGCGGTGTGGATCGCACGATTGAGATCCTCTCGGAAGAGGTGCGCCGCACAATGCGCCTGCTACAGGTCAGCTGCGTTGAGGAACTCGAACCCAAGCATGTGACGCAGTTGCGCCGCCTGCAACCCATTCCGAAGATTTAAACCCCTCCATCCTCGAGTGAGAAATAATTAAAGACGCCCCGCACGCATCACGTATAGATGCGCACGGGGCGTTGGTGTCCCTATTGTGGTGGGCTATTCGGCCCGGTGGTAGGAACTAGTTTTTACTTGGCGCCTGCAACCTCGGAGAGGTCACCAATCTTGGTGGGCTTGACCGGGGTCTTAGCGGTGCCGCTGAAGCCGTCGATGCGGCCGGGGGCCTTCGGGGTCTCGATGGTGGAGACGTCGGTCGCCTGTTCGAAGGTCTTGGTGTTCAGCACAGATGCGGTGCCGTCTGCCTTAACGACGGTGTAGAGGTTGTCCTTGGGGTTGGTCTTGATCCAGGAGCCGTCCTCGCTCACGACGATGGTTGTACCGTTGGAGTCCATGCTGGTCCACACACCGTTATTCTGGATGCTGACGATAGCGCCGTCCTTGGATTCGAATGCAGCGAGTTTATCGGTGTAGTAGACGGTGCCGTCGCTGGTCTGCGCCTTCTTCACACCGGCCTCGTTCTTGAGCTGCTCCAGGGCTTTCTTGCTGGCGGTGTAGCCTGCGGAGGCTGCCTGATCGGCGGATTCCTGGCCCTTCTTGAGCGCTTCGGTTGCTTCGCTGGGCAGACCGCTGGGGGTGCTGATGGTGCCCTGGGTGGTCTTGGTTTCTGCCTTGGTGGTTTCAGTTGCTGCGGAGGTGGTGCTCTTGCTGGTTGCTGCTGTGGAGGTGCTTGCGGGTGCCGAGGCAGTTGCGGAAGCGGTTGCAGAAGCGGACGCGCTTGCCGATGCGGAGGAGTTGGAGTTGGTGCCGGAGTTGCCGCCGCAGGCTGCGAGGCCGAGGGCACCGGCAATGGTCAGGGACAGTACAGCAATTGACTTCTTCACTGAATTTCTCTTTTCTGTATGCGCCGCTCTGCGACGGCGCAGTGCATGGTGTGGTTGACCTGTACTCCAGTGTGCCCGGAGTACGCTTTCATGCTAGCACCGTGACCTGAAAGCTCCCTGAGATGTTGCGGTGCTTCCCTTCCCCCGCTTTTCATGGGTCTTCTCAACGCGGCTTGAAGACGCAAAACACCCCGCACGCATCACGGTCGGATGCGCACGGGGCGTTGGTGTCCCTGTTCTGTCGGGCTATTCGGCCCAGGGGGCAGGAGCTCGTTTTTACTTGAGACCTGTAATCTCAGAAAAGTCAGCAACCTTGGTGGGCTTGGCCGGGGTCTTAGCGGTGCCGCGGAAGCCGTCGACGGGGCCAGGGGCCTTCGGGATATCGATGGTGGAGAGGTCGGTCGCCTGCTCTAAGGTTTTAGTGTTCAGCACGGCAGCGGCGCCGTCTGCCCTAACGGCGGTGTAGAGGCTGTCCTCGGGGTTGGTCTTGATCCAGGAGCCGTCCTCATCCACGACGATGGTTCCACCGTTGGAGTCAAAGTTACTCCACGCACCGGTATTTTTGATGATGACAATAGCGCCGTCCTTGGATTCGAATGCAGCGACTTCATTGTTGTAGTAGACGGTGCCGTCGCTGGTCTGTGCCTTCTTGACGCTGGAATCTTCCTTGAACTCGTTCAGGGATTCCTTGCTGGCGCTGTACAGTGCGGAGGTTGCCTGCTGGTTGGGTTCCTCGCTCTTCTTAAGTGCTTCGCTTGCTTCGCTGGGCAGAGCGCTGGGGGCGCTGATGGTGCCCTGGGTGGTCTTGGTTTCTGCCTTGGGTTTCAGCTGCTGCGGAGGTGGTGCTTGCGCTGGTTGCCGCGGTGGAGGTGCTTGCGGGTGCCGAGGCAGTTGCGGAAGCGGTTGCAGAAGCGGACGCGCTTGCCGATGCGGAGGAGTTGGAGTTGGTGCCGGAGTTGCCGCCGCAGGCTGCGAGGCCGAGGGCACCGGCAATGGTCAGGGACAGAACAGCAATAGACTTCTTCACGGCAGATTTCTCTTTCCGTCATGCGTCGCTCTGCAACGGCGCAGTGCGTAGTGTGGTTGGGGTACAGGCGGGTATGTCCCCGGTGTACGCCCTCATGCTAGCACCGCGACCTGAAAACTCCCTGGGTTGCCGCGCCGCAGGTGGACCCCTCCCCCGCTACTCTCACAGCCCTTTGTGGTTCAAGCTCCCTAGAACACAAAGACGCCCCGCACGCATCACGTTCGGATGCGCACGGGGCGTCTTATAGGTCAAGGGGCTGTTACGCTCTGGTAGCGTCACAAGCCGCTGTTAGTTCTTTACAGCTTACTTGGGCTGTGCGGGCTTGACGGGGGCGACCTTAGCCTGTGCGGGCTTTGCGGGAACCTTCGGAGCCTTCAGGTCACCCTTCTCGCCACCAACGAGAGAGGTCACTTCACCGGAAGCGTCCACGGTTGCCTGCAGGCCGCTGTTAGCCTGGATGCTCCAGGAGCCATCAGCCTTGACTGCGACCTGGCCGTTTGCGTCCTGGCGGCTCCAGGAACCGTCAGCCTGTACAGCTACCTGACCTTCGTCACCCTGAACGGTCCAGCCGCCGTCCTCAGAGACAACGACGTCGCCCTCAACGGTGGAGGAGGAGTTACCCTCGGAGTCCTTGGACTCAGCCTTGGTGCCCTTCTCGTCGGACTCTACCTTGGAGGAGTTACCCTCGGAGTCCTTAGCGTCTACGGATGCCTTGCCGTCTGCGCCGACCTTCACGTCTGCGGAGTTGCCCTCGCCGTCGTTAGCCTTGACGGTGACGTTGCCGTCCTTGTCAACCTTCACGTCTGCAGTAGCGGAAGCGGAAGCAGCCGAGGTGGTTGCAGCTGCAGAGGATGCCTTAGCCGATGCGCTTGCGGAAGCAGTCGCAGAAGCAGATGCGGATGCAGTCGCGGTGGTGGTGGAAGAGGACTGGGAGCCGCATGCGCTCAGGCCCAGTGCGCCTGCGAAGGCGATGGACAGAACCGCGGTGGTCTTCTTCATTGCGGGGGCGATAGCCATTGTTTCTCCTTGTGGTTGTTAGTATGGTGCGGCTAGTTGGCAACGTATTCGCGTCGTGCGCAGGATCCTTGTGGGATTCCATAACGATTATCGGTGTAACCAACCGCGTTAATTCTATCGAGTTTGGGTGTGATTATCCGGGCGTGGGGGCGTTTATCCGCATTCTAGTGAGTGGGATAGCCCACGTTTTCACCCGGTTCGTCAGTCAGCTTCTTAGCGGCGGGGAGTGACGGGCTTGACCGGGTCAGCGCCAGCACCGGCGGGCTTGAGGGGGACGCTGGGTACCTTAACCGCGCCTTTGCCGCCGGTCTGTTCCCAGGTGCCGTTAGCTTCTACCTCGATTACGCCGTTCTCGCCGGTCTGTTCCCAGGAGCCGTCAGCATCAACCTCAACGACGCCTCCATCGCCAACGCGCTCCCAGGAGCCGTCAGCTCGTACCTCGATGATGTCGCCGTTGGGGGCGTGGTAGGACCAGCCGCCGTCGGTCTTGATTTCGATGAGGGTGTAGCCGTTGGCTGCGCTGACAGTTCCGCTGTCGACGGTCACGGTGCCGTTACCGGTACCGTTGGAGCCGCTCTTGGCGGAGGTCTCCCCTGCCTTCTCGTCAGCCTTTGCGGAGGATCCCGAGTTGCCGGAGCCCGAGTTGTTCGATGCCGAGCCGCCGTTGACGGTTGCATTGCCGCTAGCGTCGGCGGTCACGCCGGTTCCGTTCGCGCCGTTAACGGTCACATTACCGTTGGCATCTGCGGTGACCCCGGTACCATCAGCACCGCTGACGGTCACACCGTTTTCGGTGACGGTGACGGTGCCCTGGGAGCTGCTTGCGGTGGCGCTCGGGGAGGCTGCGTCGCTTGCCTTGACGGTGACCTTGCCGTTGCCCGCGTTGACTGCTGCGTCGGCGGTGGAGGATGCCTTGGCGGTCGCGGTGGCGGTGGGTGCCGGGTTAGAGGTGTTCTGTGCACCGCAGGCGCTCAGGCCGAGTGCTGCGATTGCTGCGATGGACAATGCGGCTGCGCCGGTGCGGAGGCGGTGGTTGGTGGGCTGCGCGGAAGTACGCTGAGCGTGGAGTGCCATGAGGGGTTCTCCTTGTGAGTCCGGGAGGAGCGGTCGTCCGGGGTTTGTATGGTTGTTTTCCGGTTGGGGGTGGAGCCGTTTGTATGGCGTGTGGCTTTTCCTTCGCCGGTGATTCCAGCTTAGGGTGTGAGTCTAAGATTGAGCTTTAGTTTGCTGTGTTTAAGCTGTGTCCGGACGGCAATGTATAAGTATTTTTCCCAGCGGGGTTTCATATTCGCGATTTTTCGCCTAGCTTATGCATAGCTTTCTGCTTAAATGTATAAATTTTCTTTATTTTTCTGTAGCCCGCCCTGGCATCTTGTGCGAAGTAGGGATAGTTTCTGTGTTTTTAGCTCAACCGCAACATTAAGGTCGTAGAGACACAACTAATCAGCGATTCTAGGGCTCCACCCCGCCTATCTCGGGGCGCTTCCGCTGCTTGGGCTTTCTTCAGCCGGGTTTTCTCCGCTGTTTCCCCTTGGGCAGGCATAACAAAAGACCCCCACCGTGAGGGTGGGGGTCTTTCGTCAGATTCAAAGTCTCAAGAATTACTTCTTCTTAGCGACTGCTGCCTTCAGCTTGGAGCCTGCGGTCAGCTTCACGCCGTGACCGGCGGGAATCTGGATGGTTTCGCCGGTCTGCGGGTTACGGCCGGTACGAGCTGCACGGTCGGTGCGCTCGATTGCCATCCAACCGGGGATGGTGATCTTCTCGCCCTTGGAGACGGAAGACTCGAAAACCTGGAACACTGCGTCGAGGACTGCATTCACGGTTGCCTGGCTCTTGCCAGACTTCTCTGCAACCTCTGCAACGAGTTCGGTACGGTTCTTAGCCATTAGGGTGCCCCTTCCAGAGACTTAAGGTTTGAGTCTAAAGCGAGTGACCGTCGGTGACGACGGAAAACCGTTTAGGAACTAAAATACCAGATTTACCAGCTGGACTTGGTGATACCGGGCAGCTCGCCGCGGTGTGCCATCTCGCGGAAGCGCACGCGGGAGATACCGAACTTCTGGAAGGTACCGCGGGGGCGGCCGTCGATCTGGTCGCGGTTACGCACGCGAACGGGGGAAGCGTTGCGGGGCAGCTTCTGCAGTGCCACGCGTGCTGCTTCGCGCTCCTCGGGGGTAGCGTTCTCGTCGATCAGGGTCTTCTTCAGCGCGATACGCTTCTCGTTGTAGCGAGCGACGATGACCTTGCGCTGCTCGTTGCGAGCGATCTTGGACTTCTTAGCCATTCTTAGCGCTCCTCTCGGAAGTCAACGTGCTTGCGAACGACGGGGTCGTACTTCTTCAGCACCATACGGTCGGGGTTGTTGCGGCGGTTCTTACGGGTCACGTAGGTGTAACCGGTGCCAGCAGTGGACTTGAGCTTGATGATAGGACGGAGGTCCTTAGCCTTGGATGCCATTTACTAGATCTTCTCCCCGCGTGCGATGATTTCTGCAACAACGGCATCGATGCCACGAGCATCGATAACCTTGATGCCCTTAGCGGACACGTTCAGGGTTACCTTACGACGCAGCGAAGGAACCCAGTAGGTCTTCTTCTGAACGTTCGGGTCGAATCGACGCTTGTTGCGGCGATGCGAGTGCGAAATGCTGTGTCCAAAGCCGGGAACAGCTCCGGTCACCTGGCAGACTGCTGCCATGTTTCACTCCTTTATTGATTGACTTTTATGACGGTACGCAGTCGATGTTACTCGTGAGCGTCCCGCCACCAATGTAGAAGCACCGGGTTATTCGCCGGGCTAGAGTGTTTGAGATCGTCACGTGGGTGAGAGGCCACGCATCGATCCCCGCCGCGGGAAAAACGGTGAAGCTTATTAGTGTCGAGAGGCGTTTCCACCACTACGAACAGCGTTAAATTCTAGGTAAATACGGGGGTTCGTGCAAGCCTGCACGCCGGATTTTGCCTTAAAAATCCGCGGAATCTCGGTGTTCTGAGCCGATTGCACCTCGTTTAAGCGAAGCGCTCGATTCGCGGATGCACGCCTGCCTTCGAGCGGCAAACATACCTATCCATTTTATCAAAAATGGGTGTTTTTGCAAGTCCAGATGTTTTTAAGGGATTCTTTAACACCCCTAGTCAGGCGTTAATGCGCTTTTTTAAGAACGGATGTTCTCTATGTGACCGGGGATAAATTACACCGGTGAAATTCATGTTGTGAGATTAACAGCTTAAGCCGGATTTAAGCCGAAAACAGCCCCGTACCACCGATTCTTGCGGTGTGCACAGGGCTGTTAAACAGGCTTAAACACGCGTTTAAAGAGCTTTTAACTCTCGTTTTAACGCTTCCTCCCCGGTTTTAAAGGGCGGTTTAAGGGTTCCAACGGTACGGGTAACGGCGGATTTACCGTTCCAGTTACGGCGTAGATGCGGGCACAAATACGATACAGATACAGCACAGGGCACTCCCCCGGCCTACAGTTTTACGCCGTAACGCGCGCGCCCTCAGCATTAGTTCTTAAGGGCGTTAGTTTTTAAGGCTTGCCGCAGGGACCCACTGCGGGTACTTGGGGCTCACACCGTCGCCGGAGCTCGTACCCTTCAGGCGGCGGCCAATCCACGGCAGGGCAAACTCGCGGACCCAGCGTGCCTCCTGCTCAATCTTCTCGCGGGCGGTCAGCTGCACCTCCGGGGGCAGTACCGATTCGGTGACCACACCGGGCAGGCCGAGCTGCGCCAGCACGCGGGATGCGAAGCGTTCGTGGCCGAGGTCGTTCATGTGCAGGCGATCGTCAGCCCACAGACGCCAGTCGAGGAAGTCGTTCCAGCGCCAGTAGTCGATAATGTGCACGCCGTGGTCTTCGGCGATACCGCGCAGTAGCTCGTTGTAGGTGGCGGTACGGCCGCGGGTGCGGGCGAAGGGGCCCTGCCCTTGTACATCCAGGCCGGTTACGGTAAGCACTTCGATTCCTTCGCCGCGCAGGGTGGCGAAGGCTTCGTCTACGTGGGTCATGAGCTGGTCAATATCCACGTTGGGTCGCATGATGTCGTTGCCGCCGCCGTAGAAGGTGACGAGGTTGGGCTTCAGCTCCAGGGCTGCCGGCAGCTGCTCTTCGAGGATGGGAATGAGCAGGCGGCCGCGGATGGCGAGGTTTGCGTACTGCACCTGCGGGTCTACTGCACCGATGCCTTCGGCAACGCGGTCTGCCCAGCCGCGCAGGCTGTTAGGGCGGCGGCGGTCAACGTCGCCCACACCTTCGGTGAAGGAGTCGCCGATTGCCACGTAGCGTACTGATTCACCGTTGAGCTTGCCGTTGGAGTCTAGGAGCGGGGTCGTCATTGTGTTCTTCTTTCCGGGCCTCTATAGAGAATGACCCTTCTGTGGAAGAAGCCGGCACACCCGCGCGGTGTACCGGCTTCTTCGCTTAGCTTTCGGTGCGTCCTACTTTCCAGTATCCCACTGTTATGGGCGCTTCATCAGATATGAGCGGGGGTTTCTTAGGATGCGACAGCTGAACCGGCAACGGTGGACGCACTCCGGGGATGCGGAACAACCACCACGCTACCGTCGTTAAACGGGTCCGCAACCTCGGCCTTCAGGCTAAAGATGGTGTGCAGGTTCTCACGGGTGAGCACTTCGTGTGCTTCGCCTTGGGCGACGATGGAGCCGTCCTTCATAGCGACGAGGTAATCAGCGACTCGAGCGGCGAGGTTCAGTTCGTGCAGCACCATGATCATGGTGGTGCCGCGCTGTTCGTTGAGGTCCGAGAGTAGGTCGAGTAGCTCCACCTGATGTGCCAGGTCGAGGTAGGTGGTCGGCTCGTCCAGCAGTAGAATGTCAGTTTCTTGGGCGAGCGCCATGGCAATCCAGACACGCTGACGTTGGCCGCCGGAGAGTTCGGTGACCTGTCGTTCGGCGAGGGACATAGTGTCGGTGGCTTCTAGCGCCCAGGCGACCGCCTCATCATCTTCGGCGCTATTGCGTTTGAAGAGGCCTTGGTAGGGGTAGCGGCCGCGGGAGACCAGGTCTGCTACGGTAATTCCTTCGGGGGCGATGGGATGCTGGGGCATCAGCCCGACCATGCGGGCGAAGCCTTTCATGGAGTATTCGTGGGTGGGTTTGCCGTCGAGGGTGAAGTCGCCGTTGAGCGGCTTGAGTAGTCGGGAGACACCGCGTAGCAGGGTGGATTTACCGCAGCCGTTGGGGCCGATGATGGCGGTAACTTTGCCCTTCGGGAATTCGAGGGAGAGGTCTTTGACGATGGTGGTTTCGCCGTAGCCGAGGCTGACGTTCTCAACTTTGAGGGTGCGTTCGGTGATTTCTTTCATGGCGTCCTTTCTTCTCTAAGGCTTTTCCCGGGAGCCTCCTAACTTAGCCTATCCTAATTTCGGGTCAGAATATAGCGAATCCCCCGCACTGTTCATACTTCTGTAGAACAGCACGGGGGATTCGCTATGTCGGCGAACTTTAGAAGTTCACTTTTCCGTTGACGAGCCAGCCGCCTTCCGCTGCACGCTGGAAGACTTCCTGAGCCATGGTGCGGCTGTAGGTCTTGGAGACATGGTTGTCGTCGATGTAGACGTAGATGTTTCCAACCACGGGGCTGCACATGCCGTCCGGGCAGTACACGTCCTTCAGGTCCACCATGACGGCACCCTGGTTGCGGTACTTGTCGAAGATTTCCTTTGCAGGGTTTTCGGCGGCGTACTTGTCACTTGCGGGTCGTGCGCAGGAGCTCTTGTCGTCGCCGGCCTTCTGAGCGCACTCGTAGATGTTGTACTCGAAGCGCGGGTTATCGCGCAGGCCAATGACCTGGACTCCTGCCTCGGTGAGGCGGCGGACCGTCTCGTCGAGGCTCGGGTCGACTCGTTCGTCGTTCGATCGTGCCTGGGCAACGGTGGCGATGAGCACCACGGTCTGCGGCTTACGCTTGAGAATTTCCTCGGTCATCTTGGTGTTGAATTCCGAGCATTCGTTGCTGGCGTTGACGGCGCGGACCGGGTACTGGCAGCCACCGAGCAGGTAGGTCTGCAGGTTGGTTTTGGTCTGTTCTGCGATGGGCTTGAAGATGCTCAGCGCCTGTTCGGCGTGGGAGTTACCGATGACCATGGTCAGCGGTGCGTCCTCGGGGCCGTACTTCTGCAGGCTGCAGTACTTGGCGAGTTCCGGGTCGGAGGGCGCGAAGCCGCCAACGCAGGGGTCGCTCAGTCCGTCGAACTGGGTTTTGACGTCACCGCCGGAGGGGATGGGGTTGTCAATGAGTCCCTGCTGGGCGCCGCCGATAGCGCGGGCGCCGGGGTAGTTTTCGCTGGCGGTCTGTACCTGCAGTTCGGCGTTCTGCTCGGACTGGGTGTTGCGGTAGCCTACCCATGCCTGTGCGGCTACCAGGGGTACGCCTGCGACCAGGAAGATTGCGAGGATGAAGGCGAGCTGGTCTGCCCAGGTCTTGACCGAGAAGATGGTCTTGAAGCGCATCTTCATCATGAGCCAGGGTACGAAGGGGTCCTTGCGGTAGCGCAGCGGCTTCTCGACGAAGCGGATGAGCAACCATGCCAGGCCGATGGAAGCAAGGATGATGATGGCGCCTTCGATGAAGTTCACGCGGGAGGTACCGACGGCGCTGCTGTAGAGAATGAGGATGGGCCAGTGCACCAGGTACAGGGCGTAGGAGATGTTGCCGAGGTTCTGCAGGGGTGCGGAGACCAGCAGTCGATCGATGCCCCAGCGGCTGTTGGTGCGGCCTGCCATGATGACGAGCGCACCGGAGATCACGGGCCAGAGCGCCAGGTAGCCGGGGAACGCTCGTTCCACGGGCAGGATTGCACCGCAGGTGACCAGACCAATAATGCCAACCCAGCCCATAACTACTCGAGCCTTCTCGGGTGCCTTCCACTTGAGGGTGAGCATTGCCAGCAGGGTGCCGATGGCGAATTCCCACAGGCGGGTGCGGGTGTCGAAGTAGGCGAATCCCTGGTTGGTGTCGGTTTCGACGATGGAGAAGGTCAGGGATGCGACGAACACCGTGTTGAAGATGAATACCGCGGTGGTGAAGAGGTTCCCGCGGAATCGGTGCACGACGTAGGCTACTGCGGCGAAGAGCAGGGGCCAGATGATGAAGATCTGTCCCTGGATGGAGAGCGACCAGAAGTGCTGGAAGGGTGACTTCACAGAGGCGTTTTGGGCGTAGTAGTCTACGGAGCTGAACGCGAGGTTCCAGTTCTGGAAGTAGAACAGGGAGCTCCTTGCGTCGGTTACGGTTTGCGACCAGCGACTGGGCGCGAGCACGAAGAAGGACGCAATGGTGGTACCCGCGATAACCACGGTGGCTACGGGTAGCAGTCGCTGGAAGACGTGCATCCAGTAGCTGAAGAGATTGAGGGGTTTGCCTTCGTTGATCTTGCGCATGAAGGAGAGCGAGAGCAGGAAGGCGGAGATGAAGAGGAAGACGTCCACGCCGCCGGAGACTTTGCCGACCCAGACATGATAGAGCACCACGAGGAGCACGGCGAAGGCTCGCAGGCCCTGAATTTCAGGGCGGAATCCTCGCGATTCGATGAACTCTTCGAGGGGGTAGTCGCTGGCTTCGCGTGCTTTGATGCTGCGCGGGGCGGTGGTGTAGGTTCCCTGCGAGGCGGGAGCCTGCGGGGTTCCGGAGGTTTCAGACATTCTCGGTTCCTCAGGATGGATGTCGATGTGCTAGTGCGGGTCCCTTAGACACTACAGGACACTCGTACAATAAAATCCTGATCCGCACCTCTGCTATGAGGCTGGTGCGAACCAGGATTTTTCTGAGCCCCCTACCGGATTCGAACCGGTGACCCTCTGTTTACAAGACAGATGCTCTGGCCAACTGAGCTAAGGAGGCAACCTGTCCAGTGTACCCTATTCTCTTGGTTGAGTCTGCTTAGTTGTTCTTTTAGGGTTTGGTTGAGAATACTTCTAAATTATGGGGTGATGGTATGTTCGTTTCCTTCGTTTTACCCCTTATGAGCACCACCTCTGTATGCTGCTCACCCACCCCTCGTACTCATCACCGTGTATGGAAAAACCCGGTAGCCTCACGCCAAGGTTACCGGGTTTTCGTATCGAAGCGGTTACTTCTTCTTAGCTTCAATCTTTTCCTTCAGGAAGGTGCTGAAGTCGTTACTGGTGTACTGGTCGCCATCAACGAAGACGGTGGGGGTACCCTTAATACCGTTCTTTGCGGATTCAGCGTTGACCACGTCCACGAAGGGGCGCCACTTGCCATCGTTCATATCGGAGCCGATGGACGCACCGTGCTTAGAAGCGATGTCGGCGATCTGCTGGTTGTTCATGTCGCCGCGGCCCTGGTGAGTAAAAATCTCACGCTGGTAGTTCAGGAATTCGCTGGTGCTGACCTGGTTTGCCACGGAATATGCTGCTGCCGCGTTACGTGCGGAGTAAGCGGTGGGCGAGGAGCGGTCCAGGAAGGTCAGGTTGCGGATTTCCAGGGTGATGGTGCCGTCCTCGACGAGCTTCTGGATTTCTTCACCGTACTTCTTCTCGAACTCTGCACAGTGCACGCAGTTGTAGTCCTGGAAGATGGTCACGCGAACGGGCTGGCCGTTCTTGGATGCCTCTTCAGCGGTCTGCACGCCCGGGGGCAGGGTGTTGACTGCTGCTGCGGTTCCGTTGACCATGGGGGTCACGGAGGAGGTCGAGGTTGCGAGCTGCTTGAAGTCGCGGGTCTCCTGGGTGGAGGAGTTCTGGACGATGCCGTCCTTGGTCAGCACAATGCCACCGTATTCGTTGGCGCTGGAGGGCACCGGGCCGCTTTCTGCTACCTTGGTGTTCTTGTTGCCGTTGACTACGACGAAGCCGATGATACCTACGATGATGAGGACCACGGCGAGTACGCCGAACTGGAGCCAGCGGCGGCTTGCCTGGCTGGGGCTCTTCTTGGCCTGCTGGGCCGCAATCTGGCGGGCTTTTTCGCGGGCGTCGGTCGACATGCCTGCTCCTTTGGTTGGGAATATGGGTGGCGGTTCGTCCACTTCTTCTAGCCTACTCCGGTTGGAGTGAGCGTCCATCCGAGCAAAGCTCAGATGACCTGGCTCTTCCGGCCCGGGGTTGTTTGTATCCCCTATAGGGTGTTCTAGAGCTCTAGCTTCTGCCGTATATAGCAGCTGAAAGCTATGTCGATCAGTCCCTATCACGTGGATAGGTTCTGTCTTTTCTCTAGTGTGGACGTACCGCGCTACCCGTCTAGCCTACCGAATGGGTGCCTTATCGGCTAGTTAATACTCTGGCTGAGATATTGTGATGTCTATTCTCACGCTCTCAGCTTATTTTCCTTGTAAACTTTCGTAGCATTGGGAGGCGCTTCTCCCCTGCCACAAACTACGCCGAGGCACCCATCCGCTTCAGCTCACCAGCCGTTAGGGAATGTTGTAGACTTCCACTCCCCCAATGAACGGGCGAGTATCGAAATTCCCGTTCCACTCCACGCTCAGACCGTGCTTCTCCAGTACGGGGATAATAGTGTCCTTCATGAGCTCTACGGAGAGCTTCTTGTGAAGGGCACTGATCTCTTCCTTCTGCGCATCGCTCAGCGCGTTCCATTCATTTTCGTCCCTGGGGTAGGCGAGGAAGGAACCGAAGCCAACGTAGGTGCCGCCGCTCTCAACGAGACTTTCAGTGTCCTGCTGGTGGAAGTAGATGTATCCCTTCCATTCACGGCTGTCATCAATCTCATCCCAGATTTCTGCGGATGCGCAGGTACCGCAGCAGGTGAAGTTCTGTCGTGCAATGACGTCTTCTTCTTCCAGGGCTGCGAAGGCGCGGTTGAGGTTGGAGTTCTTCTGCATTTCGGGGGTGATGCCCAGCTCAGCGGCGAATGCACGACGACGCTTGAGGAGCTCTTCCACGTAGTCTTCTACGCGCTTTTCCCAGAGCTTGCTGTCTTCGTTCTCCCCATCGTATTCCAGCTCGAGTGCATCCATCACATTATCGGTGATGGTTTCTACGTACTGTTCGGTATCAGATTCACCCATGAACAGCAGGGGCCAGATGGGCCAGAGCAGCTCGGCTTCGTCTTCTTCGTCCAGTCCCCATTCTTTGGGGAAGGGCGGGTCGAGGCGTTCTTCGCTCCAGCGTTCGTAGATGCTCTTCTCATCAGCCATGATGATGCTCCTTTGCGTGTTCTCTATTCGCTCGGGTAGAGATGTGGATTGCTCTTGTTGTTAAGGTACCAAGAGTTTCTCCACCGTGCCCTCTGCTTCGTCATTCAGGCGGATCTGTGAACTCCCCATCTCGTCGCCCCTGCATCAAGGCTGGCAGGCTGTCTAGGTTGCGTCCCCTGTTCCTCTGCTTCTCAGCTGAGTCTCTAAACCTCTGCATCTCTGATGAGTTAGGTTTCTTTCGTCCAGGAGTTTTCATTCTAAGAGTTTTTGGGTACACAAAAAGAGGGGAAGACCTATAAGGTCTTCCCCTCTTGAATAAAAAACCCGCGGCGACCTACTCTCCCACACCCACAAAAGTGCAGTACCATCGGCGCAAAGAGTCTTAGCTTCTGGGTTCGGAATGGAACCAGGCGTTTCCCTCTTGCTATAACCACGGAAAATCTAGCGAATAACTTCGTTATTCAAAATTTCCGAATAAAAAGCCTCAACTTCCCGAAGGAAGCCCAGGGTTATTATCCAAAAACCATACAGTGAACGCAAACAACAAAACACTTCTTGAAAAGTAAG
>CAUUAD010000025.1:0-15409 GCA_963542785.1 Rothia mucilaginosa | reverse complement strand
GCCGGGTTCTGCCCAGCCAAGATGCGCTGGGCTTCATCTTCGGTGAGCTGGTAGCCGTAGAAGGTCGAGTAGAACTCGCGGGTTTCCTTGACCAAATCAACGTCGGTAAACAGTTCGGGGTGCAGGGTCTTGCCCGCCCACAGCAGCTGCAGGGCTTCCTCTGTGGAGTATCGGTCCCACTTGAAGGTGCCTACCGGGTTGCGGTACAGCTTGTCATTCTTGACGGCGGGAACATCCTTCCACGCGGCGTCAGCCTTGATGGTGTCAATGCCCTGCTGCGCGTCAGAATTACCCACGATAATGGCATCCGGCGCAGAGGCAATAATCTGCTCCAGCGAGATGTTCTTATAGTTGGCAACGCCGTCAATCGAGTTCTTCGCGCCGGCTGCCTTCATCCACTCGCCAATAATGGAGTCAGAACCGTCGACCTTTGTCACGTCGGAGCCACCGGCAATGTGCAGAACCTTCGGGCGCTGGTCATCGCTCAGGGAAGCGGTGCGTTCGCTCACGAACTTCAGGTTCTTCTCAAGGTAGGCAAGGTACTTGATAGCCTGCGAGCGCGCCTGATCGGTACCGAGTACCTCCGCGGTCATGACCACGTTCTTCTTCAGGCCCGCAAAATCCTGGAAACCCAGCTGCACAGTGGTCAGGCCCGCAGCTCGCGCCTTTTCAACCTGAGCCTTGTCAATGGAAACCACGACATCCGGCTTAGCCTTCAGCAGCTCCTCAATGTTCAGGTCGGTGCCGGAGACAGGGGTGGACGCTTGAGAAATCTTCGGCTGAACCTTCTTGTACCAGGGCATCTTCGAAATCTGCTGGGTGGTCGCCACAATATGATCCGAAGAACCCAGCAGAAGCATCACCTGGTTGTTCGCATCCCACAGGTTTGCGATGCGATTGACGGTGGCGGGTAGCTCAACTTTCTGACCGCTGTTATCGGTCAGCACACGCGAACCGTCCGCATTGTAGGTAATCTCAACACCGGTGGCAGAAACCAAATCCTTCCACGCCTGAGAGGACGCTACAGACGAAGATGCCGCAGATACGCTCGAGGACGCAGAAGCACTCGGAGAGGAGGAAACAGTATTCGATGCACCGCAACCAGTCAGCGCCGCCAGCATCAAAGCTGCCGTCAGCGCAATACCAGAACGAAAAGTAGTCATCGTATATCTTTCAAATGTGTATGAAACTCTGAGGAGGCTCTCCCCACCGGTAGAGTCCCTACTGGTAGGGTTCCAGCCGGCAGGGGAGAAGCGCCCAGAATGAGGCCTAAGCGGTGTAACCTTCAGGGGCCTCACCGGCGAGGATGCGCTGAGCATCATCAGCGCTCAAGGAATAGCCGAAGAAAGTGGAGTAGAACTGCTGGGTTTCCTTCACCATGTCAATATCGGTGAACTTCTGAGGATGCAAAGTCTTCGCAGCCCACAGCACCTGCAAGGCTTCCTCCGTGGAGTAGCGATCCCAGTTGAATGTGCCGTACGGGTTACGGATAATCTTGCCGTTCTTCACCGCCGGGACGTCCTTCCACGCCGCATCAGACTGAATCGTCTGAACACCCTTCGCGGACGCGTCACCGCCAATAATGATTACTTCAGGAGCGTACGAGGTAATCTGCTCCATAGACACATCCTTCATGCCCTTCAGATCAGCAGCAACATTCTGACCGCCAGCGATCTTAATCCACTCATCAATCACGATGCCGCTACCAGAGACATTCTGAACCTTCGTGCCGCTACCGATATGCATCACCTTCGGGCGCTCGCTATCGGGCAGGTCCTTCAGACGCTCCTCAATCAGCTTCAGGTTCTTCTGCATGTACGCGTTGTACTTCTGAGCACGCTCATAGGCGCCCTGAGTACCCAGAACTTCCGCCGTCAGATTCACCGTCTGCATCAGACCGTTCATATCGCTAAAGCCCACACGTACGGCGGTCAGACCCGCCTTACGCACAGCCTCAGCCTGCTTCTCGCTCGACACCAGCACCACATCGGGCTTAGTGGCCAGTAGAGCCTCCATATTGAGGTCGTTATTGGCGGCAATCGGGGCCGGAACCTTCGTAATATCCGGGTATACCTGACGGAACCACGGAATCGTCGTCACATAGTGAGTAGTTGCGCTAAGCTTCGGGGCGCCGCCGAGGGTGAGAATCACCTGGTTATTCGCATGCCACAGGTTCGCCACACGCTCCGGAGTGACAGGAACCGTCACCTCCTGACCGTCAACATCCTTAATGACCTTAGTGCCGTCACCGTTATCCTTCACGAAGAAGCTGGTGTGGTCGGTGGCCGCAGCCCCGTTGTAGCCATTCTGAGCGCTCGCAGATGAAGAAGTCGACGCGCTAACTGACGAAGAAGCTGAAGCAGACGAAGACGAGGTAGTATTCGTTGCGCCGCAACCGGAGAGCACCAGCATCAACGCAGCTGAGGAAAGTGCAAGAGCTGAGGTGAGGCGGGAAGAAGCCATGAGAACTCCTAAGAATGTGTGAGAGGGAACCTATGAATCGAGAGTAGTAATGTGCACGCTGGAGCGGCCTAGCTCGGGGGAGTAGGTCACGGTTAGATCGGTATTGAAGGTGCGGGAGAGAACCTCGCTCGTGAGCACCTCCGAGGCGCGGCCCGTCAACAGCTGAGCTGGCGCATTCGGAGATACCTCCGACGCCGCGTTTGATGCGGTATCGGCCGTATCGTGTGCGCCAAGCAGGGCGACGGTCGCATCCAGCATGAGGGCGTGATCCGGGTTGTGGGTCGTGAAGATGACCCCGTACCCGGCATCGCGCAGCTGCCGAATCTTACGCAACACCTTCGCCTGATTCGCAACATCCAGGGCGCTCGTCGGCTCATCCAGAACAATGAGCGGGGCGTCTTGCACCAGGGTTCGGGCAATACCCACCTGCTGACGCTGGCCACCGGACAGCTGATCCAACGGGGAGTGCGCCAGGTCGAGCAGACCCAGCTCCTCCATCACGGTTTGCACCTGCTCACGGTCACTGCGTGAGGGTGAAGAGAACAACCCGATATAGGGTGCGCGACCCATCAGCAGGTACTCGGTCACGGTGTAGGAGATGCCGCGACCCTCCATCTGCGGGAGGTAAGCGATGAGGCGGGCACGCTCAGTCGGAGTCAAAGAATCCAGCGGCTCACCGCCCAGGTGGATGGTGCCCTCGGTGAGCGAATGCAAACCAATCAGAGAGTTCAACAGGGTGGACTTACCCACACCGTTGCGACCCAGAATGGCGAGGACCTCACCGCGTCGCACCTGCAGGTTCACGTTGCGGAAAATCCATCGGCTGGAGCGGTGCTCGGAACGGTGCAGACCGGCGCGGCGGCGATTGATATGTTTGCCCCGGCGACCGTAATGGAAGCCCGCATCGTCCAGGTGCAGCAGAACCTCTGCGCTCGCATCCGTGCGCTGCTGAGTATTGGGAATGGAAGAGGGCATTACTTCACCCGAACCTTTCCAAGCAGCAGCAGCGCCACGTACAGTGGCGTGCCAATGAAGCCGGTCAGTACGCTCAGAGGCACCTCCGCGCTGGTGAGGCTACGCGCCAGGGTATCGACGAACATCATGAACGAAGCACCCATCAGAATGGACAGCGGCATGAGCTTGGTTGTGTCACTACCAACCAGCAAGCGGCACAGGTGCGGAATAACCAAACCCACCCAAGAAATCGGGCCGCCAATACACACGCTGGTCGCGGTCACCAGAGTCGCCAGCAGAATGGTGATACCGCGGGTGCGGGTCAGGTTAATGCCGAGGGTGCGCGCTTCATCGTCACCGAGCGAGAGGATATTGATGCGCCAACGCATCGCCAAAAGCAGCAGGATGCAGGGCACCGCCACCAGCGCAAACTGGGTGAGTGCTTCCGCGCGTACGTCCTGCAGGGAGCCCATCTGCCAGAACACGATCTGCGCCAGCTGAGTTTCAGGGTTCGCAATGAACTTCAACGCACCCAGCGCGGCGGTGCCAAAGCCACCCACAATCACGCCGGAGAGCACCAGCATGAGCGTGGACTGATTCTTGAGCAGGCGCGGAATGCTCACGGTCAGCAGTACCGCCACGAGACCACCGGCGAGGGCGGAACCCTGAATGGCGATGCTCGTGCCCACACCCAGCAGAATGGCGGAGGCGGCACCCACCGACGCACCTTGCGAAACACCCAGCAGGTACGGGGAGACCAGCGGGTTACGGAATACCGCCTGGAAGGTGGCACCCGCAATGGCGAGTGCGGCACCGATGAGCCCGGCGGCGAGCAGACGCGGAATACGCACGGTCAGCAGCATGTTTTCGGCGGGCTTGTAGACTTTCAGGTCCATGCCGAACCAGTTCTTGCCGAGAATACGGAAAAGCTCGTCAAGATCCAACGGGTATCTGCCGGTAATGAGTGAAAGATAGGTGACGCCCAACAGAATGGCGAGGGCGATGAGCATAATCAGCGGGTACGAGGACGTGAAGAGAGTGCGGCGATGTTCGGTCTTGGCAACCGGTGTGTCGGTGGGGTTCACCTCGGTGTTCGCTTCCGTGGAATCTTTCGGGGTTGCCTTTGAAGCTGTCTCCGTGGTCGTGCTCATGGAGTCCTTCCGTGTGCTCTTGCGGTCCCGTTCTGTCTGCGTGTGCGTGCTCTAAACATATGTGAGCCGCATCAAGGAGGCAAAGGGTGTGGGTGCGGAACGCCCGTCATAAATCTTTATGTGTTGCCGCTTATCTTCTGCGGCGCGGTGCCTGCGAGCGATGGCGGTTGTGGGGGAGGGCAGCTGCCCCTAAGAGTACTGTTCCTAAGAGCACCGTTATCGTGCGGGAGAATGCTCCCGCTCGGTTCCTATCCGGTGGCGAATATGAGCTTGTCAAATACCCCTTATCTTTTGCGCTACCTCTTTTATGAACTTGGGCACTTTCGCGGGTAGCTACGCCGGGGGTTGTGATGGACTGTGGTTGTGGTGGACTATTGCGCCAGCAGAAAAGGGTGACCAATCCGAGGGCGCATCGGGCGGCTTTCCCCTAGGATGGATACATGAGTTACGCACCTAAAATTAACCGCGTTGTTGCCCCCTTTGAGGTCATTAGCCCCTTCCAGCCTGCCGGCGATCAGCCGAAGGCTATCGCCGAGCTCACCGAGCGCGTGCAGAACGGCGAGAAAGACATTGTGCTGATGGGTGCCACCGGTACCGGTAAGTCCGCGACGGCCGCCTGGCTGATTGAGGCGGTGCAGCGTCCGACCCTGGTGCTCGTGCAGAATAAGACCCTGGCGGCGCAGCTGGCGAATGAGCTGCGCGAGCTGCTGCCGAATAACGCGGTGGAGTACTTCGTCTCGTACTACGACTACTACCAGCCTGAGGCGTACGTGCCGCAGACCGATACGTTCATTGAGAAGGACTCCTCCATCAATGAGGAGGTGGAGCGCCTGCGCCACTCGGCGACGAACTCCCTGCTGACCCGCCGCGACGTGGTGGTGGTTGCGACCGTGTCCTGCATTTACGGTCTGGGTACGCCCGAGGAGTACGTCGAGCAGATGGTGACCCTGCGCCGCGGTGAGGAGATTGACCGCGACGAGCTGTTGCGCCAGTTCGTGGCGATGCAGTACGCGCGTAACGACATGGATTTTCACCGCGGCACGTTCCGTGTGCGCGGCGATACCGTCGAAATCATCCCCATGTACGAGGAGAACGCGATTCGCATCGAGTTCTTCGGTGATGAGATCGAGGCGATTTACACCCTGCACCCGCTGACCGGCGAGGTGATTCGCGAGGAAGAAGAAATGTATGTCTTCCCCGCAAGCCACTACATCGCCGGTGCCGAGCGTATGGCGAAGGCCATTACCTCCATTGAGGATGAGCTACGCGAGCGCCTGCAGACCCTCGAATCTCAGGGCAAGCTGCTGGAGGCGCAGCGTCTGCGCATGCGCACCACCTATGATCTGGAAATGATGGAGCAGATGGGCTTCTGCAATGGCATTGAGAACTACTCGCGCCATATTGACGGTCGTGCCCCAGGTAGTGCCCCGAACTGTCTGCTGGATTATTTCCCGGATGATTTCCTGCTGATTATTGATGAGTCGCACGTGACGGTTCCGCAGATTGGTGCCATGTACGAGGGTGATATGTCCCGTAAGCGCACCCTGGTGGAGCACGGTTTCCGTCTGCCGTCGGCGATGGATAACCGCCCGCTGAAGTGGGAGGAGTTCCTGGAGCGTATCGGTCAGACGATTTACCTTTCGGCAACCCCGGGTAAGTATGAGCTGTCGCAGGCTGATGGTTATGTGGAGCAGATTATTCGCCCGACCGGTCTGATTGACCCGGAGATTGTGGTCAAGCCGACCAAGGGGCAGATTGACGATTTGCTCGAGGAGATTCGCGTGCGGGTTGAGCGTGATGAGCGTGTGCTGGTCACGACCCTCACCAAGCGCATGGCGGAGGATCTGACCGAGTACCTGCTGCAGCACGGCGTGAAGGTGCAGTATCTGCACTCTGACGTTGACACGTTGCGCCGTGTGGAGCTTCTGCGTGAGCTGCGCCTGGGTACCTTTGATGTGCTGGTTGGTATTAACCTGCTGCGTGAGGGCCTGGACCTGCCCGAGGTGTCCCTGGTTGCGATTCTGGATGCCGATAAGGAAGGCTTCCTGCGTTCGACCACTTCGCTGATTCAGACCATTGGTCGTGCGGCGCGTAATGTGTCCGGTCAGGTGCACATGTATGCCGATAAGATTACGGATTCTATGCGCGTGGCGATTGATGAGACGAACCGCCGCCGCGAGATTCAGCAGGCCTATAACCGTGAGCACGGCATTGACCCGCAGCCTCTGCGGAAGAAGATTGCCGATATTACGGATGTTCTCGCCCGCGAGGAAGAGGACACCCGCGAGCTTCTGCAGCTGCGTAAGAGCGGTAAGAAGGGTGCCCGCACGGTGAGTGCGGGTGCGAAGACCGGTTCTGCGACCTCGTCGAAGATTGCCACGAGCACCCCGGAGTCGGAGGATCTTCTCGCCCGTGCGGAGGCGCGCGTTCGTGCCGACGGTCTGGCGGCGGCACCCGCGGAGGATCTGCTGGATTTGATTGAGCAGATGAACGAGCAGATGCGTGTGGCTGCGGAGAACCTGCAATTTGAGTTGGCGGCGCGTCTGCGTGATGAGCTTGCCGATTTGAAGAAGGAGTTGCGCCTGATGAAGGAGGCGGGTCACGCCTAAACCCGGTATTTACTGAGCCCGGTATTTATTGAACCCGGCGCTTAGGGTGCCGACTTGGGTTTTTCGCCATGAGGTAACTCATTGCTTGTGAAATTCCACTGAGTGCAGATACATGCTGTAGACTATCTGAGTGTTTTACATGTCAAATAACACCTCGATGCTTCCGAGCAATAAAGAAAAATCTGTGACTATTTCAAATAACTCTTCAGATGCACACACTGCGGGAGCACGTTCCATTACCCGCCGCAACCTCACCCGCGGCGCGCTCTGGGCTGTGCCCGCCATTGCCGCCTCCACTGCGGTGCCCGCATTCGCGGCCTCGGCTGATGATTGCAAGACGGTTAAGGGCCCGGACTTCACCCAGGTCGGCGGCTGGATGATTACCAACCCCGCCAGTGGCGCCCTGCAATCGCGCACCAAAAACAAGCCCGTGACTGCGCCGGTGACCGGTCAGGCGTGGTGGTCCATGGAGAATGCAACCTCCCCGAACCCCGCAACGATCCGCCTCATGTCCGTGTACGAGGCGACTCACGGCCCCGAGGGCGACCTCAACCTGAACTGCGGTGAGTTCGTGATGACCTATAACGTCTCCGCACTGGAGGCGACGACCGGCACCACGCACCTGCACCCGTCCATGGACATTTACTTCTTCTCGCCCGAGGGTGAAATCATTGACCGCCAGATTTTCACGACTGACCCGACCGGTAGGGCAACCGTCATGACCCGCAATGGCAAGACTCAGACCGTTCAGGGCCAGGTTATTCCGTTTGCGTCGAGCGTGAATGATAAGGCGACCGGCATCTCTGCGCGTTTTGCGTTGCGTGGCAATACGCTCATGGAAGGCATGTACCAGTTCGAGGTGGTTATTACCGTCCCGACGATTCGTGAGAACGGCACGGTGGATACGAACAAGCAGGTGAACGCGATTGCTTTCACTCCGCCGACCTTCAACATGGTTTCCTAACTTCAACACTCCTAAGTTCAATATGGTCTCCTAACTGAATGAAATATAAAGGTAGCCCTCCCCGTAATAGTTCACGGGGAGGGCTACCTTTATGTGGGCTTACTGCGCGTGCTGGTCTGCACTGCGCCACGTTCTACACTGTGTCTTTCTATAGCGTGCCTTTTATGCGTCGCCGTTCTCTAGCTCGGCGGCGTCATATCGCTCGCGGGATTCGAGTACCGCCTGCATATTGTCCTGCGCCCAGTGGCGCAGGGCGATCATCGGCTCAATGAGGGTCGTACCGAGCGCGGTCAGTTCGTAGTCCACGCGCGGCGGAATGGATGCCGTGACGCGGCGCTCCACCAGGCCGTCGCGTTCCATGGAGCGCAGGGTCTGGGTCAGGACCTTGGGGGAGACGCCCTGAATCATCGCCTTGAGCTCACCGAAGCGGGCGACGGGCTGCTCGGAGAGCGCCGCAACAATGAGCGGGGTCCACCGGTCGGTGAGGTGGCGCATCACGGTGCGGGAGGGGCAGGCGCTGGCGAGAATATTCGCGGGCAGGTCGTCCTGCGGGGTGCGGGCGGCTTCTATGGTTTCGCGTGTGTCTGTGGTCTCTAGCGTGTCTGTGGTTTCGCGTGTGGGGGAGGTGAGCGTGGTGGTCATAGCTACTGTCTTTTCAATCTGCTGAGGGCTGTTTTGCTGTTTTAGGGGGGGGTGAGGGTGCGAAAAATATTTTTAAATATTTTCCACACATCCCCAATAGTTACCTTGAGGTACCCGGTTTCTAATAGATACTATAAAACCATCACGCGGAACACCGCAAGAGAAACGATAGAAACCACTCCGATAGAAAGTCCTCATGAACATCGCAATCATCGGCGCAACCGGCATGGTCGGCGCACGCACCGCAGCAGAAGCAATCTCCCGCGGCCATCGGGTCGACGCCTACACCCGCTCCGGTAAGGCACCCGAAGGCGCTACTGCCCACAGCATCGACCTTGCAGACACCGCGGCACTGGTCGACATTGTCAACACCCACGACGTCACCATCGTCGCCGTCTCTGCAGGTCGCGGCACCTCCGCACAGCCGGTCATCGACGCACACCGCGCACTGATCGCGGCAGCACCTACCGGTCGCCTGCTGGTTGTTGGCGGCGCCGGCTCCCTCGAGGACGGCAACGGCAACCTCATCCTTGATGGTGAAGGATTCCTTGAAGCCTACAAGCCCGAAGCGAAGGCATTCGCCCAGATTCTCGACGAGTACCGCGCATCCGAGGGCCTGAACTGGACCATGCTCTCCCCGGCGTTCGAAATCGCACCGGGTGAGCGCACCGGCAAGTACAACACCGCGCTGGACACCCTCGCAGGTGATTTCATTAGCGCCGAGGACTTCGCTGTCGCCCTGATTGATGAGGCAGAGGAGCCCAAGAACGCGGGTCGCCGCTTCACCGTTGCCAACTAGTAACAGCACCAGCTAATAGCAGCGCCAGCTAGATAGTGCCTATTCATCACCCAGAACGCCGCATCCGACGGGATAACCCCGCCGGATGCGGCGTTTCGGCATACCTAGCTCCTGAAAATCCTCCTAAAAGTCCTCCAGAGGGGCTCCTGTGCGAAAATCCTAACCTGCTGTATAATCGTTCACCGAGCAAGGGAGTATCCCACCAATCGACTCATCGTCAGCACGTTAGCCGAAGGCGCCTAACCGGTGAATCGAGCCAACCTCCATTCAGGTCGGCGGGAGAGACTTGTGGTCCTGTACGCACACCACAAGAAAGGCTCCCCATGGAAGTTACCGGGTTGCAATGGTTGGTTACTATTCTCATCATCGCGGGTCTGTTGGCCTTCGACTTCGTGTTCCACGTCCGTAAGGCGCACGAACCCAGCATCAAAGAAGCGGCCATCTGGTCGAGTATCTACATCAGCATCGCGATGCTGTTTGGTCTGTATATTTTCGTGACGAACGGCCCCTCCGCCGCCACCGAATTTTACGCAGGCTACATCACCGAAGAAGCTCTCTCGGTTGATAACCTCTTCGTCTTCATGATTATTATGGGCACCTTCCGTGTTGCCCGTGAGAATCAGCAGAAGGTCCTGCTTTTCGGTATCGTCTTCGCTATCTTCGCCCGCGGTGCATTCATCTTCGCCGGTGCAGCAATCATCAACTCCTTCGCCTGGGTGTTCTACATCTTCGGCCTGGTTCTGCTCATGACCGCAGGTAACCTGCTCAAGGACGAACTCACCGAGGGCGACGGCGACGACGAGGCCGACAACATCATGGTTCGCCTCGCCAAGAAGTACCTGAAGACCAGCGACCACTTCGACGGCGACAAGCTCTTCACCATCGAAAACGGCAAGCGCGTCATGACCCCCATGATGCTCGTCATGGTCGCAATCGCCGGTTCCGACCTGCTCTTCGCACTCGACTCGATCCCCGCGATCTTCGGCCTCACCCAGTCCGTCTACATTGTGTTCACCGCGACCGCGTTCTCCCTCATGGGTCTGCGCCAGCTGTACTTCCTCATTGACGGTCTGCTGGACCGCCTCGTCTACCTCTCCTACGGCCTGGCGACCATCCTCGCGTTCATTGGTGTGAAGCTCATCCTGCACGCAATGCACGAGAACAACCTGCCGTTCATCAACCACGGCGAGCCCGTGCACGTGGTCGAAATCAGCACCGAAATGTCGCTGATGGTCATCGTGGGCGTTCTGATTATTACCGTGCTTGCCTCGCTGCTCAGCCCCAAGGGCCGCGCACTGCAGACCATCCAGCGTGTTCAGGCGCTCTCCGAGAAGTACCTGGCACTGCCCGAGGACGCATCCGCCGCCGAGCGTGCGGACATCACCGCCCGCTGGCAGAAGGAAACCGAGAAGCTCAATGCTATTCCGCAGAAGCTGCGTGACGAGCTGATCGAGAAGGAGGACGAATACCACGCCCTCGTGGTGCGTGCCCGCACCGCACAGGATGCGCACTCTTCCTCCAAGTAGTTATTGAGCGTGCGGCCTCACCAGGCTAAGCGCTCACACGAAAGCCCCTCACACCGGATCAACCGGGGTGAGGGGCTTTCGCTATCTTGAAAGTTTTACTGGTTGTGAACCTCAGCCAGCATGTTCTTCAGGTGACCCAGAATGGTCAGCGGGTCAGAACCTAAACCGTCGTGGTGGTGGGTCTTCGAGGTCCACACCTGAGTGTTACCGACCCAGCGAGCGGTCTCCATGGAGTGCTCAAAGTCCACGTACACGTCCGGGGTGTACGCCGCAGCCACCACGGGAACCTCGTTCTTGTGCAGCTGTGCGTGGTCGTACAGGCGACCCCAGTCCTTCTTCTCAGCCAGCAGGTTAGCAACCTCAGCCAGCGGACGCAGCGAGGGATCCTCCTCGTAGTACCAGGGGAAGATGTGCTCGCCGGTGAAGAGCAGACGATCCGCATCCGGTGCGAACTCGGGGCGGGAAGCCGCCACGCGAGCAGCAGACCAGTTGGTCGGCGCGGGGGAAGGGGACAGCTCGTAGCCGGGGATGCCGGGCAGAACGCCGTCAGCGGGGCCGTCAGCGTAAATGGTCTCGTGCATCAGGGCGTACAGCGGGTTCGCCTGGAAGGTCACCTCAGCACCCATAGCGGTCAGGAACTGATCGGAGAGGTGGTCGTTACCCTCAGCGAAAGCGGTCTCCAGGAAGTAGTGCAGATTGCGCTCGCGCCAGCGACCACCCAGGTAGTGACCAGCCATCTGGAAGCGGTGATCGGTCAGACGCTCACCGGTGGGCAGGTACTCCTTGTGGGTGCGCAGGTGCTCAGCAATGCGGGTAGCGAGCTCAGCATCCTCCGGGAACCAGCTGTAGTACTCCTCAACACGTTCCTTCATGCGGTCGAAGGTGTGCTGGTAGACGTTATCTACGGAGGTACGAATCGGTGCCAGACCCGCAGTGAGGCGGCAGTCACGCAGCGACTGAGGCGCGAACGACAGGTACGACAGGGTCAGGAAGCCACCGAAGGACTGACCAATGGTGGACCAGCGCTTGTCTGCACGGTCAGCCAGCAGCACCTCGCGAACAGCCTCCGCGTCAGCAATGATGGAGTCCGCACGGAACAGCTCAGTGTACTCAGCCTGAACCTGCGCGTCACCCACAGCGGTGATGTTGCGAGCAGACAGCGGGGAAGACATGCCGGTACCGCGCTGATCCAGAAGAATCACGCGGTGAGTCTTCGCCAGCTCAGCAATCCAGCCGCCAATGGAGCCGGTCTTGGGCGAACCGAAACCGGGGCCGCCCTGCAGGTACACAATGTAAGGACGCTTATCAGCCGAAACGGTCAGAGTCTCGTTGGTGTTCACGACCTCGCGGGCGAACACGGTGATGGTCTGGTCCGCGAAACGGGAGGAGAGAGCGGCATCCTTGCCCTTGGAGAAAATCAGACCGTGGGTCAGGGGAACCTGGAACCAGTGGTCGGTAATCTCGTAGCCGTCGTGCTTGACGACCGAACCCTTGCGGTACTCAACCTTGGGAAGCGAAGAAACGGTCAACGGTGAACCTTCTTTCATTTAAATAGATAGATACTCTGTATTCTAGCCCACTACGGGCAACATCGTGGCAGAGCCTCGGGCGGAGTCTCATTCGAGTCTCAATCGGAGCCTTAGAACTCGCCCACGCTCAGAATCTTCAGCACCGGGTACCCCGCCTCATCGGAGGCCGCCAAATCAACCTCGGCACGAATACCGAAGTCAAAGTTATCTTCGGGGTCGGCGAAGCTCTGCTGAACCTTCCACACGCCCGGGTGAGCGGCGGTGTCCTCATCCATGCTGACCAGGCGAGGCGAGCGCGCGTCGGCGTCCGTGTAGATGTCGTCGTAGGTGTCGAAGTAGTCGTCCATGGCGTCCGCCCAGCGGTCGGCATCCCAGCCGCACCACTCGTCCAGGGCGCCCAGGGCACGGTCACGCTCGTCAGCGAAGAGCTCCACACGGCGGAAGAGGGCGTTGCGTACCATCACGCGGAAGGCGCGCAGGTTCTTCGTCACGGCGGGAGGCTCTTCCTCCTCGATGGAGGCGTGCTCGGCTGCAATGGTTGCGGTGTCTTCGCCGGCAGCCAGCTTCTCCCACTCGTCCACCAGGGAGGAGTCGGTCTGGCGCACGAGCTCGCCGAGCCACTCGATAATGTCGTCGAGCTCGTCGGTTACGGCAGAATCGGGGATAGTGTGGCGCATTGCCTTGTACGCGTCAGAGAGGTAGCGCAGAAGCACGCCCTCGGCACGTTCGAGCGAGTAGTACTGCACAAAGTCGTTGAAGCCCATCGCGCGTTCGTACATGTCACGCACAATCGACTTGGGGCGCGGCTCAAAACGTGCAACCCACGGCGCGGACTGCTTGTAGGTCGTGTACGCCTGATCGATGAGCTCCGCCAGAGGCTGCGGGTAGGTGACCTTGTCCAGCTCGTTCATGCGTTCGGTGTAGTCCACACCATCCGCCTTCAGCTGTGCCGACAGCTCGTTCTTCGCCTTGCGTTCCTGCGCGTACAGCACCTGGTTCGGCGATTCCAGGGTCGCCTCAATGAGGGAGAGCGCGTCCAGCGCGTAGCTGGGGGATTCGGGGTCGAGCAGTTCCAGCGCAGCGACCGCAAAAGCGGACAGCGGCTGGTTCAAGGCAAAGTTATCCTGCAAATCCTCGGTCAGGCGCAGGTAGGAGCCGTGCTCGTCCGGGGTGTTGGTTCGCTCAATCACGCCGCCGGTCAGCAGCTCCTTGTAGATGCCGATTGCCTTGCGCAGCAGCTCGCGGCGGCGCGCAGGGCTCTCATGGTTCTCCTGAATGATGCGGTATGCGGCAATGACCGGGTTTTCCGGGCGGTGCATCAGGTTCAGCAGCATCGAGTGGGTGATGTCGAAGGAGGAGGTCAGCGGCTCCGGGGCGGCTTCTACTAGCTGGTCGAAAGTCTTCTCGGACCAGCCAACGAAGCCTTCCGGCGCCTTCTTACGCTTGGAGGACAGCGACTGGTTAATGCGCTTGGTGTCGTCACCGAACTTCGCCTGAGCCTTAGCCAACAGGCGAGCGTTCTCAATATCGTGCTCGGGTGCCTGAACCACCACGGTGCCGGCGGTATCAAAACCGGCGCGGCCGGCGCGTCCAGCAATCTGGTGGAACTCGCGGGCACGCAGACGACGGCTACGGGCACCATCAAACTTCGACAGCGCCGTAATCAGCACGGTACGGATCGGCACGTTAATACCCACACCCAAGGTGTCCGTACCGCAAATCACCTTGAGCAGACCCTCCTGAGCCAGCTGCTCCACGAGGCGGCGGTACTTGGGTAGCATGCCCGCATGGTGAATACCGATACCGGCACGCACCAGCTTATTCAGCGCCTTACCGAAGCCGGGACCGAAACGGAACTTCGCAATCAGCTCGGCAATGCGTTCCTTATCTTCCTTCGAAGCAATAGCCACCGACAGTAGCGCGTTCGCCTGCTCCAGCGCCGCCTTCTGCGAGAAATGCACAATGTAGACCGGAGTCTGCTTGGTCTGCACGAGCTCCTGCACCGTCTCCTGAACCGGGGTGGTGGAGTAGTAGAAATGCAGCGGAATAGGACGTTCAGAATGCGCCACCAGGTCACTCTCACGACCGGTCAGCGCCGTCATCTCCTCTTGGAAGCGAGTCGTATCGCCCAGGGTCGCACTCATCAGCAGGAACTGCGCCTGCGGAAGCTCCAGCAGGGGAAGCTGCCACGCCCAGCCGCGCTGCGGGTCAGAGTAGAAATGGAACTCGTCCATAATGACCTGGCAGAGGTCCGCATCCTTACCCTCGCGCAGGGCAATATTGGCGAGAATCTCCGCGGTGCAGCAGATAATGGGCGCCTCCGTATTAATGGCGGAGTCGCCGGTAATCATGCCCACGTTCTCGGCACCAAAAATATTAATCAGGTCAAAGAACTTCTCAGACACCAGCGCCTTAATGGGGGCGGTGTAGTAGGAGCGTTGACCGGTCGCCAGGCCCGTAAAATGCGCGGCAACAGCCACAGTGGACTTACCCGAACCGGTCGGGGTTGCCAGCACCACGTTATGTCCGGCGGCAATGCTCAGAACAGCCTCGTCCTGGGCGGGGTACAGGGTCATGCCGCGGGTTGAAATCCACTCGGTGAACGCCTCATAGATTTCTTCGGCGGTGAGGGGATTACCATGAAAATCGCGTCGATTGTAGTCGCCGGGGTTCTCGCCCAGCGAGGGAGAAAGAAAATTCAAAATACTCATGAGGATTCCAGTCTATCGGGAATAGGGCGGACGCGGGGGCGTTATCGTTACGAGGGAACAA